>NZ_LVWH01000219.1:0-27041 GCF_001909045.1 Paenibacillus sp. P3E
CGTCGATGAGTCTTGCAGGTCATTTCCCTTTGTGTGTTTTCCTGTAAGATATACGATTTCGTATAGGTTTCCCCGTTTTTACGGCGGGTCACCCAGCATCGCCGCCACCTCTGGTTCACTGCATTCCGGGCTGGACTTTGCCTGCAGGCCCTTCGGATTCTTCCTTACGGAAGACACCCTGCCCTTCCGGCAACCTTCGGTTGCCGGAAGTCTGCTTCGGCTACGGCACTTTAAAGGGTAAAGTCACCGGGTGGATTTGAACCACCTAGATAGTGCGACTGTGAGGCGCACGCAAAAAGGGAGCCCTCCGGCTCCCCTACGCTGCAATACAGCTTATCTGCAAATGCAATAATGAAAATTACTGTTCTAATAAAATCCGATAGTCGACGCAGCGTCCTTCATCCATTCCCGTTTGCGGCCTTTATCTAGCTCGCCGCGCATCCCCCGGACAAGGGCCTCGACATCGGCCCGGCCGTTTTCGTGCCATTCCAGTGCGGCGCTGACATACAGCTCACCGAGCTGGGTCAGTGAGAAATCCGCCGTCAGGCGCGCTGCGGTGGCCACTCCCTCTTCACCGGCAAACGCCGTGAAGCCGCGCAGCTTCAGATACTCCATCCGCAGCTCCTCGTCCGGCATTCGGATCTCATAGGCCCGGTCGAAGCGCCCGGCGCGGTTCATGAGTCCGGGATCTATTTTCTCCGGATAGTTGGTGGTCCCGATTAGAAAAATCCCTTCCTTGGAGGTGGCCCCGTCCAGCGTATTCAGGAAAAAGGATCTGACCTCCTGCGGCATCGAATCGATATCCTCGATCACCAGCACCATAGGCGCCAGCCGGGCTGCGGCTTCGAACACCTCATTCACCGATTCACTGCTGGTGTATTCGGTAATCTGCCAATAGACGACCGGACCAGGCACGCTTCCTGCAATAGATTTGACCAGCGTGGTCTTCCCGTTCCCCGGATGTCCGTACAGCAGAATCCCTCTTTTGTAGGGAATGTCATAGGTTACATAAAAGCTGCGGTCCGAATCGAAAAACTGGTCAAGCGAACGGAAAATTTCTTTTTTGATTCCCGCTTCCAGCACCACATCCTCACGCCCGACAGAACGTGTAATCGGTTCATCCTCACGGAAGATTCCATTGCGTCTGTCGGTGTATACCGTCACCTTATTGATATTCTGTTCCCGCTGCCGCTTGCGCACATTACCGAGAAAAACCTGCAGCTGCCCGTCGGAGGCGGCAAACACATAGTCCTGGAAGTTGATGCCGTTCTCCTGAAATACAGGGACCCGTGCAAGGGCCACGCCCATATCCGGATAGGCCAACACGTTATTGCGAATCGACAAGTGGATACTGTATTCCGGCTGCTCCTTGTCATCGTCATATACAAATGTCCGGTCCTCCAGGCGGTCAAAAATCCGCGCCACATGCTCCACGCCGGGATTGCCGCTCTGCACATCATTCTCCAGCAGCTTCCAGTATTCACTGTTGGGGTCGTCACTGGCATATAGCTCATAACGGACACCATAACGGGTGTGCAGAGCCTCAAGAATACCGTCCACCAGACGTGCGTAGGCATCGTAGCCCTTGATCATACCAGCAGTATTTTCGTCGTATTTATAAATTACAGTATGCTTCGTGTTCTCCTTCTCCATGGTTACTTGGTCCCCTTTATCGCTGCGAGCGGCTTGCATTTGGCTACGACTGCAGCCAGCCCGGCGCCCGTAACGCTCTCTATTATCTCATCTACATTCTTATAGGCTTGAGGCGATTCGTCAATGATAGATTCCAGGGAATGCTGATTAACCACAATCTCATCCTCTTTGCCTACTCTCATCGACTTGGAAAAATCATGAACCGACACCAGCCGCTTCGTTGCAGACCGTGAACGGATGCGTCCGGCACCATGACAGATGGAATAATAATTCTCTTCCCCTCCCGGGAGACCGACCATGATATACGAGGCCGTACCCATGGAGCCCGGAATCAGCGCCGGATGGCCGGTAGCCGCATACGGCCGTGGGTTATCCGGGTGTCCGGCCGGCAGCGCGCGGGTTGCCCCTTTGCGGTGGACGAATTTGGACCCCGAAGCGGTCTGTTCCTGCCAGGCATAGTTGTGCATCAGGTCGTAAAGAGTCCGCAGCTCACATTTGGGTCCGAACACTTCGCGGAACCCCTCGCGGACCGCGTAGCCGATCAGATGGCGGTTCACCACTGCATAGTTTAGCGCAGAGTACATCAGATTGACGTAGCGCTGGGCCTGAGGATGTGCCAGCGGTGCATAGATCAGGCGCGGATCGGCGCTGCCGAGACCCAGTTGGCCCATCACTTTGACGAAGGCCGGTGTGCAGAACTGGTTGACGATCCCTCCCCAGGCCCGGGAGCCCGAGTGGATCATTACGACGATCTGCCCGTCATGCAACCCCCAAGCTTCAGCCAATTCACGCTGCTCCTCCGCAACTTCAATCGACTGGATCTCCACAAAGTGGTTGCCCCCGCCCAGGGTTCCGAGCTGGCGGTGTCCCCGGTGCCAGGCCATGTCGGGTAGCTCATTCAGAATCTCCTCGTCAAACGTGAGCTTGCTGATCTCAACATGCGACAAAGCGCTCGACTTTTTCGGGGTATAGCTGTCCGGCACATATTTGTTTGGCAGCCCATGCAGCCCTTTGCGGACAATGTTCTCCAGCCGGATATCACTGTAAGTCCCCCTCTGCTGCTGCTCCATCGGTAAATATTTCTCAATGGCGCGCACCAGCTTCCGGCGTAGCTTCACTTCACGGAGATCATCCTTATGCAATGTCGTCAGATGCACGCGCATGCCGCAGCCGATATCACTGCCCACAATGGAGGGAGACACATACCCTTCAGCGGCATCCCATACTGCCGTAGTGCCAATGCAGGTTCCGACGCCTACATGCACATCCGGGGTGTAGCTCATATATTCGATATTGGGAATTTGCAGATTGTTGTTCGCCATCTCAAGCACTTTGTAATCCAGTGTGGCAAACAGCTGCTCACTGGCATATACCTTCAGGTCGCCGCCCGGCAGGGCAAGCTCATGTTTATAACGGGGCGTATCATTGCCCGCAAGTTGCATGTTCATATTCATAATTGTTGTTCAATTCCCTTCAAAGTGTAAGCTATTAATGTGTGGAGCAAATAAAATGGGTACGCAAAAAGAGCCGCAGATCATCATTCTGATCCACGGCTCTTCGCAGAGTTTCCGTATATAGCACCCTGCCAAAGGTTCATTACAGTATGCCAGTCGTACCTGTCCTGTGTAAATTCAGCAGAACAGGCCGGTGCACATCATGTTTCCCGGACGGGGCCGATGAGATCAGATCTTCTATATGCGGTTATAAGCTGTGTATTTCCAATCATGACTCATCGACCTCCCTTTAATTTGATAAACCCAATATAAACGCACGTTCCGGTTCATGTCAATCCTTTTACTGGAAAAATGTTTATTTAAATTTGTGCCAATCCTGGCTGCTGTTCTCCAGCAAATGGGCAAAATCATTCTCCAGACGCTTCTGCTCCGCCTTGCGCTGGTCCTCCACCGCCTTACGGGCAGCTTCTTTTTTGTCGTTCTCTTCGGCCTTAAGGGCATCACCCTGCGCCTTCAGCTTCTCCAGCACATCGCTGCTCAGCAGATCCTTCAGAGTTGCCGGAGCCTCCGGAGCTGCGGGGCGCGGTGTATGGGCTGGTTTTTTCTTTTTTGCCACTTCAATCATCCTTTCGGGGAAACGCTTTATACTTCAAATTTGTTTTAGTTAAAGGTCTTTTCGTTTATAATGTTAATTAAGAGGTGAGCCTTATGAAATCTACAGACTTGTGTCCACGGTTACAAAAAAGCATGGATATCATCGGCAGACGTTGGACGGGCTTAATCATCTACCAGCTTCTACAGGGACCCCAGCGGTTTAGTGTTATCGAAGCCTCTCTGCCGGTCAGCGGCCGGCTGCTCTCAGAGCGGCTCAAGGAACTTGAACAAGAAGGTATTGTCCTCCGTGAGGTGTTTCCTGAGACACCTGTTCGAATCCAGTACTCTTTGACAGACAAAGGCCGGGCACTGGAATCGGTTATTCGGGATCTTCAGCAATGGTCAGATTCATGGATTACCGCCGAAGAGTGCCAGTCTGAATCTGTCCGTCCGCATTAAGCCAGAACACGGGAACGATACCGGAGAAGCTGACATTCCTCACAGTTTACGGCCGATAATCACCAGGTCACGCAGAATGCCGTCCATCTCAGCAACACCGGGCAGCAGGCCCCACTGTTCAAAACCGAATTTCCGCAGCAGCGACAGGCTTGGCTCATTATGGCCAAATACAAAGCCGACCAGATTCTGCAGGCCAAGACGCGGGCACTCCTCCAGAGCCTTGGCCAGCAGCAGGCTACCTGCCCCTGTGCCGCGGAATTTTTCATTTACATAGACGCTGATTTCCGCAGTACCGTTATAGGCCGGACGGCCGTAAAAAGACTGGAAACTAAACCAGGCGGCGATTTCACTGTCTTTTTTGAGCACCCAGAGCGGCCTGTGATGACTGTTATGCTCCTGGAACCACTTCTCTCTGTCCTGAGTGCTCACCGGTTCCAGATCAGCAGTCACCATCCTTCCCGCAACAGTTGAGTTATAAATATCTACTATAGCCGCTAAATCCCCGGCCACTGCATCTTCAATCCTGTAATTCTGCGCTGCCATTGATCCATTCCTCCTGCAAATATATGAATTTCAAACGTGCCCGGTCTGATCCAGACTCCACTGCCACAATTGTGCTGCGGCTGCAGCATCCCGCGCTCTGGGGGACAGCTCCTGAACCTTACGGCGGTAATAATACTCTCCGCTTACTTCCCCCAGCTCCGGCGCTGTTGCCAGCCAAATGGCTGTATCTGCTCCCTGCTCCGGCGTCAAAAAGAAATGAGACAGCAGCTTCAGGACCGAGCGTCCAAAGCCAGTCTCCCGGTTCACCCCGATGCTTGTTCCAACCGCACCTGGATGCACAGCGTTCACCGTGACCCTTGTCCCCTGCAGCCGTGAAGCCAGCTCCCGGGTGAACAAAATATTGGCCAGCTTGGAACGGGCGTAAGCCTTCGCCGGATTATAGCCGAGCGAGAGAGTATGATCATCCAGATGAAGTTTGCCGATTTTATAGGCTCCTGAGGCAACCACTACAATCCGGCCCTGCTCTGCCGCAGCCAGCGGCTCCAGCAACAGATTGGTCAGCAGAAAGTGGCCCAGATGGTTCACACCAAAATCCATTTCATACCCGTCTGCCGTGAGCTGTCTCTTGACTGTAACCACTCCAGCGTTATTAATCAGCACATCAAGCACGGGATAGCCGGCCTTGAATTCCTCCGTAAACGCGCTGATGCTCTTGAACGAGGCCAGATCGCACAGCATCAGCCTGATATGATCGGACCCGCTTTGCCGCTTCACTTCCGCCAGCGCTTCTTCTCCCCGCTGGCGGCTGCGGCAGGCCATAATGACCTCCGCTCCCCGCCGGGCCATTTCAATGCTTGTCGCCAGTCCCATACCGGAGTTGCCTCCGGTGACCAGCACCGTCTTCCCTAGCATGGGCAAGTCCCCTCTCCTCCAGGTGGATACGGCTCCGCCGTTCTTTTTTGGACGGCATCCGCTTCGGCCTGGCCCTTACAAAGCACATGATTTAAGATTATGTTACATCATATCAGGGGATGAAGAAAAGCTCTAATACACAAATAGGCTGGCCTGCCCGTAGAATGTTAATCTGCGTGCAGGCCAGCCTTTAGTTTATGATAGGACAGTTTACTCTACTTAAGTTGATAAAGTCTGTAGATCAGTGCTGCTGCTTCTGCTTTGGTTGCCGTTTGTGCTGGACGGAAGGTACCGTCTTCAAAGCCCCCAAAGAGCTTGCTGCTCTTGGTCAGAGCTACACCTGCAGCTGCCCACTTGGCAATTTTACCGTTATCGGTAAAGGCTGCATTTACATTCCCTGGATCGGAAACGTTCTTAGCCCCGTTATAGAGAGTAAGAGCACGTGCCAGCATGGTGGCCATTTCCTGGCGGGAAATGGTCGCCTTAGGGTCAAAAACCGAAGCAGATTTGCCTGTAATGATTCCTGCTGCATAAGCAGCGGCGATTTCATTATAACCGGCGCTTCCGGCAGCGAGATCTTTGAATGGCAGAGTCAGCCCTGTGCCATCCAGACCATAGGCTTTGGAAATCCAGGCAGCAAACTGTGCGCGGTTTACCTTATCCGAAGGATTAAACTTGGCCGTCTGCTCCACAATCCCCTTAGTTAACAGGTAATTGATTTCTTTCACAGCCCAATGATTTTCAGCTACATCCGTAAATGCACCTTTTCCCAGCATTACGGTATAACGGCTGAAGTGACCTCTTAGCGCAGTCACGGTTTGTGTAACCGGATCAAACTTACCGCCAACCGCTTCCCAGGTCAGGCTGGTCTCATTCAGCACATACACTGTGAGTTTTTCAAGGCTGGCTGCCGAGTATTTGGATGTGTCAATTGCAGATACGTCGAAGGACACGTTGATCGGCTTCTCGAAGCTTTTGACTGCCTTATCTCCTACCTTTGCGCTGAATTCCATCACAGGCAGGGTAGCCAGCGGTTCCGCCTGGCTAGGCTTGCCGATTACAGCATTCTCCACAACTTCAGCTGCAAGGGTAATCTTCTCCCCGGCTTTCACTGTACCGAATGTATCCGGCTCAATGGTAAATGCTGTTTTTCCCATCTGTAGCTTGAGTCCATCAATACCATTGTTCTGTATCATCGTCAGAATCTCCGATGGGAGCGAAGTGTTCAGCTTATTCACACCTTCACCAACCGGAGGGATCTCTACGGTCAAGGAAACTTTGAGTTCACTGGCCAGACCCGCACCGAGCTTGGCGTTCAGGTCCTCTGATACAGCAGCCAGAGCTTTTTTGGAGGCTTCAATCTGCTTGCTGACCAATCCTTCTGTCAATTGAGAGGAGACAGAGTTTCCCTCCACCGTTACGTTTTCCTTGGCGATCGTTACTTCACCAGCTTTGTTCAGGGCCGCTTGGCTGGAAGACACTATGCCATTCTTGATTTGCAGGATATCGGCCGCAGCGACCCCCTGTGCGTTATTCAAGACTGCTGCTGCATTCTGAATCAGCGACTGTGCAAAAGCAACTGCCTTCTCACCGGTTTCCAGATGATTCAGCACATAAGGAGCGCTGCTTACCAGATCATTGACTGAGCTGACAATCTTCAGCTTCTCTGCCGGATCTTGAATCGTTGCTAGCAATTGGGCAGCGCTGTCCAAGGCTTGGGACAAGCTCTTGCTGTTCTGCTCAGCCCCTTGAGCCGTTGTCACGGATTTGAGCGAATTAGCAATACTGCTTAGTGCGCTTTGAGCTGCGGCTGCCCGCTCTGCCGGTGTCCCTGTCACATTTTTGATCAGTTCCTGAAGCTTGGTGTTCTGTTCATTTACGCTTACATTGGGCGCTTGGGTTGGTACAGGAGTTGTTACTGTGCCACCGCCTGTACCACCACCTGTACCACTACCAGTGCCGCTGCCAGGATTATTTCCGTTTCCTGGTGTGCTGCCACCGTTCTCTAAATCTTCACCTGGAGGAGTGGTTCCCGGATCAACTATTGTGCCCGCTTTCGTTTCCAGTACGATTTTCTTGTTAAGGGTGTAAGTTTTTCCGTCAATAGTAACATTCGCTTTCACTACATAGCTCCCGTCTTTCAACACTACGGAAGCATTCAATGGATAACTTAACGAACTTCCTTCATACAGCTTGTTCCCCGCTTCATCCTCAATGGTGTAAGAAGATGCTTCCGGATTAATCGTGGTGTGACCGCTGGATGAACCATAGCTTGTAACCAGAATTCTTGGTTTGGACAGTTGGCTTATTGCGTTACCTTGTGTGTCAACCAATCCGATATTCAGCGAGTTATAGGCACTGCTGCGAACCAATTTCCCATTCTTCAGACCCACTATATCCAGTCCGGCAATAGCGCCGGGACTCAGCTCGTTGAAGGTTCCCGCTTTGAGTGTATCTCCTGAAAGGTGGATATTATATTGATACTCCAGACTACCGATCATCTGGTCCAGATTCACAATCACTTCGCCGGGTGTCAGTTGAACCTGTGTAGCGTCATAAGCATAACCCCTAAGCTTCGATTGATCTGCTGTGATGTAATCCACCGTGTAGATGCTTCCTGATTCCGGTGCAACGACCGTAGCCAGATCACTGGCAGAATCCGTATACAGCCATGTGTTATCCCCTTTGGTGACTACTACATTATCACGATAAATGAAAGTGTCTCTGCTGGTATGAGCTAATACACTGTAAGTTCCCTCTGTAGCATAGAAGTAGTTCTGATCACTGCTGTTGCTGTCGATTACATAAGGAACATAATCCACTCCTGACAATCCTTTACGGATAAGAGATAATTCCTCCATATACTCTGTAAGCTTGACTTTACTTACCTCTTGAAGAGGATCTCTGGCATCCAGCACCAGTGAATATTCCTTGCCTGGATTGGTTTGTACAGAACCGTACATATAATACCCGTATTTGGACTCTACTCCCATATTGCTGCGGTTGTAGCGCATAAAGTCTACACCGACTACCGAAGGTGCCTCTACAATAAGAAAAGCCTGCTGGTCATCAATGTTGATATACTCAGTCTGTTGAATATATGTGCCGTCGCTTTTCTTGATTCTAGCCTGCACATAGGCATAATCCAGCGGCACTCCGCCGGCATATTCCCCCTCCGGCTTATCGAGTCCCCGGACCCGTATTACGGATTGCGTTTTCGGATCAATTACAGCTACCGATACCGTTTTGGACAAGTAATCCGATTTTTGGAAGAAGAACTCTCCAAGATAGGAGCTTTGGCTTGCAGGCAGTGTGAATTGCCCCTCTGCATCAGTGATCCCTATTTCCTGTCCATAACGAGTAATTTTCACACCTGGAAGAGCCTTACCAACAGCCCCTGTTACATGTTCACGTACAGTGAAGGTAACCTTCCCGGCTTGATCCACGGTTAGATAAGGTTTATTCACCAAGTCGACCAGCTTACCAGCCTTATCGCGGACTTCCACTTCCAGTTCCTGCTTAGACAAGACTTTCAGGTCGGCTTCAGCAAGAACTTCACCCTTCACATATCCCCCATTCTGATAGAAGTAAGGGACAAATTGGACTTTATAGTCTCCGGACTTCACAGGTTTCCATTCCCGTTTGTTCACACGCTGGAGATAGCCATCCTTTTCTTCCGTAGTCCAATAGAGCGAATTCTCTTCAACGATAGCTCCGGCTGCATCCAGAATCTGAATTCTGTAGTTGCCGTTCAGATCCACAACATTCTGATTCTCGTCAGTCATAACCACCCGCGTCTCCAGATTTTCACCCAGAACGATCTGGTTGCGGACTTCGTCCTGAGCATAATAATTCGAGCCCAGCACATTCAGAATAATTTGCGATTTGTAGCTGCTCCCAGCCTTAAGGGAATACTCTTTCTCTACCGGCGTGAAAAAGGATTTCAGAACAACCTGATTCGTGTAGTTGCTGCTGCCATTATTTCCGATTGTTGTTGTCGCAGTCAGACGGTGAATTTCTTCCCCTTTGTGAACATACACGGTTGAATCCGCTGAAGGCACTGTTACGCTGGCCTGGTTGAAGTTCAATTTGGCATTTAAAAAGGATACCTTGATCTGACCTTGACCTTGTCCCCGATCCGGGACCTGGAGCTTCAGTGCACTGAAGTCCTCAGACTTGGCTGCATACTCTATGGTACTAACCGGTTCACCCGGCTTTATCTGATGATGCAACACAACTCTGCTGTCCGTTCCCGGAATAGCGGCAACGGCTGTGACATCGTATTCGATGTCTTTCTTAACGTATAATACATTTGCAGTTATATCCTGAGAGATGTTGGAGCTGCTGAGCTGTTTATAGTGATTATTCGCTGTAACAGAGACGGATTTCACCTCTAATGGCGCTCCATCCCAAGAGTACTTCAGGTTCAGGCGGCTATAGTCACTGCCATTCTGGATAATGGCAAGATGACTTCCGTCTACGGCGGAGTACAGCGCCGATTGGCTCGTATGGAACATATACATTTCATTGTTTGCGGATTTAATGAGTGTTTTGAAATCACCTGTTACACCGGCTGTTTTTAGAACCAGCACATCTAGTCCAGAAACACCAATTCTTTGAACAACACCGTTTGGCCAGCTAGAATTGTCATAGTTCTGGCGCATCAGATTACCATCAGCATCAAGATAACGGATAGCAGCTGTATATGTCCCTGCCTCCTGCTTATCCGTAATATACACCGGTGTGGCCTCATAGTTATCCGTTCCTGATTTGACAGAAAGGATCAGGACAGAGTTCACTAATGGGAAATCTGCTTTGCCCACCAGTTCGATCTGACCTAAGGAATTGGTAACAAAGCTATTAGAATACTTAGCATACGCCGATACTCCAATTCTCTCATTTACCAGCGGCACCCCATTGCTCATAAACGAGATTCTGATGCTTTTATCATCACTGCGAACTTCCCCTGCAGCGGCTTCCACGTATGTATCCGAGTCTTTGGCCATATGTTCTACGACCACTTTAATTTTTGTTGAAGCAGGGATTGTTATGCTCTGGGGATCTGTAACGACTACCCCCGACTTTCCCTGGTACTCTGCCCGCATAGTGTATTCCTCTCCTGCATTCAGCCCCTCAAAGGCAATGTTGGAATAATAGACAGAGTAAACCGAGTCTGCTGCAGACATATGCTCGATCTGGTATTTCGACCTCGATTGACTGGCTACTTCATTCCCTTCCTTAAGAAGGGAGAATTTCACCGTATTTAGCGTCGTATAATCACCGTAGGTTACATCCAGTACGCTGTTGACGGAGATTTTTTGCTTCCCGTTCAGCATTTTTTCCGAGGTTACCACCCCCGCCTTCAAGGATGCCGCCGATACCTCCAGCACACTTAGAAAAGATAAAAGTAAAACTAAAACCAGTGAAACCGTAGTTCTCAACCTTTTTGAATACATAGATGTCTCCCTTTTCCCCATGATAGTATCCTACCCATGACTACTCCCCCAGCAGAATTGTCATAATTAGATAGACCTAGTGGAAATCCTACCCAACGGCCTATTAGATGTCAATCTATTCCTGTATTAAAATCTCATATTTTATCGTAAAAAAAGATAATTTGTCACATTCCCCCAATAAACCCAAGATAGAGATAGGACTAAAGTTGTGCATTTCACGAACATGTAAGAAATACATGATTATCCGTTTCCCGTTCAATAACCAGCGTCACTGCACGTGCACCCTGACGGGTTATGATCTATAATGAGAACGTTGATTTTAACGTGAATCCGAAAGGGGAACTAATGAAATGAATAAGGCTCTATCCACTTTGGAGCAGGGAATGGCTGGCGGGAGCCTGGATGCACTGCTCGTCACCGATCCGAAGCATGTGTACTATTTGACCGGATTTGCCAGCAATCCTCATGAGCGTTTTCTGGGACTGCTGCTGATCCGCGGCGAGGAGCCGGTGCTGATCGTTCCCGCACTCGATGCCGAAGCCGCTTCTGCTGCCTCCTCAGTGACCAAGATTCTGACACACAGCGACACGGACAATCCGTATGAGCTGCTGAAATCATGTTTTGCAGGCTTGAGGCCCGGAACGCTGGGCATCGAAAAGGAACACTTCACCGTGAGCCGTTATGAACAACTGGCTGAAGCGGTTCCTGCGGATGTTTTCCGTGATATCGGCCCTATCCTGCGGGTGATGCGCGCGAAGAAAACCCCGGAGGAAGTCAGCCGCATGAAGCATGCCGCCGAGCTGGTAGAGGAGGTACTCCGTCAAGGCCTCACTCATGTCAAAGCGGGAGTCAGCGAAATCGAGCTGGTGGCCGAGCTGGACTATCTGATGAAAAAGGTTGGCGCTTCCGGCCCTTCCTTCGATACGATGGTCCTCTCCGGTCCGAATACCGCACTGCCCCACGGTGTGCCTGGCAGCCGGGTCATTCAGCCGGGTGACTTCCTGATGTTCGACCTCGGCGTATACGCCGCAGGCTATGCCTCCGATATCACCCGCACCTATGCCGTTGAAGAGGCAAATCCCAAGCTGGTTGAAATCTACAACACGGTTCTGGCTGCCAATGAAGCCGGTATTGCGGCTTCGCGGGCCGGAGCGACCTTCGGTTCGGTGGACCGCGCGGCCCGTGAAGTGATCGAAGCCGCAGGTTACGGCGAGTATTTCATGCACCGGGTCGGACATGGCCTCGGGATGGACACGCATGAATATCCTTCACTACATGGAATGAATGGGGATTTCATCGACATTGGCAATGTCTTCACTGTAGAGCCAGGTATTTATGTAGCGGGTCTGGGAGGCGTACGGATTGAAGATGATGTCTGGATTACACCAGAGGGTCCCAAGACGCTGACGACTATGCCGAAAGAGCTGACGGTGCTGCATTTATAGCGTAAATCCTTACATTAATAAAAAAGCAGCAAACCAGCTCCTCCCGGAGTGGTTTGCTGCTTTTTTTGATGCAATGATAAGGCACCTTCTGTGGTGCGGCGATTCTTCTCCCAGGCTTCAGGAAGCGCTGCGTGAATCTGCCGCCGGTTGAGCAGGCAACTCGTCCTCTGCAAATTTGAAGGAACGGGCAATGTACAGAATTGGTGTTCCGGCACCGGTAAGCAGAAATTTCACGATATACGTGGTCAGCAGAATTTCTGTCCATACCCGCAGATCATAAGTTCCGGCAAAGGCAATGGTGCAGAAAATTAGTGTATCAACAAAAGAACTGACCATCGTACTGCCGTTGGAGCGGATCCAGAGCTGTCTTGAACTGCTGTAATATTTGCGAATCCAGGCATACAGCCGGACATCAAGAAACTGGCTGATAAAATAAGCGGTTAGGCTTCCCGCCGCGAGACGCGGCATCAGACCAAAGATGATCTCGAGCGAATGTTGGGCGAAATCCGTCTCCTGGGGCTCGAACCACAGCACCATCTGCATGATTACCGTAGTCATCAGCAATGTGAAAAAACCAAACCACACCGCATTCCGCGCCTCGGCTCGTCCATATTTCTCATTCAACAGGTCACTGGTCATATAGAGTGTGACATACATCGTGTTGCCCAGTGTCATCACAATATCGAAGGGCAAGGCAATCGTCTTGGCGACCTGAATGTTGGCGATGACAGTAGCCACACCGACCCAGGCATACAGGCCTTTTTTGCCAAAAAGCCGGTAGCAAAGCAGATAGAAACCAAAATTGACAACTACGAACAACATTCCCCACAACAAATTAAACACGAATCTATTATTCCTCCTAGTTTTGGTTACGCGGGATGGTTACGAACCGCGGCGTTCTTTTTTTGAGAACAAAACATTTCTACTCTACCACAATCAAAGCTAACATGCTATGAAATATAAATTCATTTTTTTCATAAAACAGCCAAAGTATTCGATAAATATACATAAATTTTCTGAAAATTCTTCATCATTAAGCAATTTTTCACTATTCAACCTGAGGTTAATTCTATAGAATAGTTATCAATCACATTCCCGGAAAAGATAGCTTCATATATGACCCTACCTACGGAATATATTGCTGCTTGCCTGCCCGAAAAGCATTGGCATGGGATAGAAGGATGTAATTGAAGGAAAAGGAGAGAATGAAATGTTTCAAGTCAAGAAATCCATTGGCCGTAGATTTACGTTTTTGCTGTTCATTGTTCTGTTGCTGTCATCTGCTTTATTAAGTACCAGCTATTATTTCATATCTATCAATACCTTTGACAGTTATGTGATCCCGCAGATTGACAAGATTCTGACCAGTTCCGCGCAGGACATCTATAAAAATATGAATGCGACATATGCCCAGCAGACTCTGAACAAAAACGAACAATCAATGACAACGATTGAATTTTATTTTCAGGATAAACGAAAACAGCATGGCTTGGAAACCATCTTTCTCATCGATTTGAAGGAAGGCAAAGCTACTGTATTAACTGCAGATCATGGAGCGAAGCTGCAGCCGGATGAGAGCATTGAGGTACAACCCGCCATGGAGCAGGCGACCAAGGGAAAAGCCGGACTTAGTGAAATATACAGTGATAGTCACGGAATACATAAGACCGCGTATGTCGGGGTTCCCGGCACTACAATGGTCATCGGAGCAAGTTCAGATGTTGCTTTTATCCAGAATAAAATGAACAGTATCCTTTGGGTTAGTGCAGGAATCACGTTGGGTGTGCTGATCGTTGGTGTGGGCGCTGCGCTGCTTATGACTCGCAGAATCACACGTCCGATCACACAGCTTGCAGTCTACAGCACGAAGCTGGCCAGCGGGGACTTCACCCAGCATCTGGAGATTAAAGGCAACGATGAAGTAGGCCAGCTGGCCGAGAGCTTCCGGACCATGAGCGAGAGGCTGAGAGAGATGATTGGACAGGTTCTGGATACCTCCAGCATTGTGGTCGCGGATTCCAATGTCTTGAAGGAACGCACTGACATTCTGAACGGGATGGCTGAGGAATCCGCCCTGTCTGTTGTGGAAATCGGCAAAGGCAGCACGGCCATTGCCGGCAGCGCGCAGGATAATTCCCGGGCGATGGACGAGATCAATATCGGCATCCAGCATATTGCTTCAGCTGCAGGTGAAGTTACCGAACAGATCATTGAGGCTTCCCAAGAGGCCTCGGGCGGCAATGACATCGCTCAGAGCGCTGTGGATCAGATGCGCCATGTGGCAGAGGCTTCGGTGAAGTCGCTGGAGCAGTTTCGCATCATGAATGAGCGTTCTATGCAGATCGGTGAAGTAGTCCAGGGAATTACAGAGATCACCAAGCAGATTCAAATGCTCTCGCTGAATGCTTCCATTGAAGCCGCACGGGCGGGTGAACACGGCCGCGGTTTTGCAGTGGTTGCCGGAGAGGTCCGCAAGCTGTCCGAGCAATCCAAAGAATCGAATGAACAAATCCGTGAGTTCCTGCTTAGCCTGCAGGAGGATATGAGCCGTTCGGTGGAAGAAATGAATCATGTGAATGCTGAGGTGGCTTCGGGTGTGGGCAAAGTGTCTGAGGCCGGAAATGCTTTTAGCCACTTGCTGATTCTTATTCAGAGCATCAACCACAGCGTTCAGTCCGTATCTGCCGCTACACAGCAAATTTCGGCAGGCACCGAGGAGGTTAGTGCCTCCGTGGAAGAAACAGCCCAGATCACTTCCAAGTCACAGCAAAATGCCGACACGCTTGCTGCCAATTCCGAGCAGCAGCATCAGGAGCTTGAAGTTCATGCAGAGACTGTAGAGCATTTGTACCAGCAGGCCGTGAAGCTGCAGGAAGCGGTGCAGCAGTTCAAAATTTAGTCCGGCGGAGAATTGTGATAATCGCCGTAGAAACATACAGCAACGGGTGCCGTCCTATGAAGGAACGGCACCCGTTGCTGTTTTTGTGTGCATGTGGTGCGGCCTTGAGTCCCGGCACACTGGTGAGCACTCACGCTTGCTGCCGGTCAATGTCTCGGTGCCCAGAGAATGACGGCCACTCCGATTACACAAATGCCGGCCCCGATCCAGTCGTAGAGATCTGGTGTTTTTTTATCCACCAGCCAGCCCCATAGCACGGCCAGCACGATGAATACCCCGCCATAGGCTGCATAGACTCTGCCGAAGGAAGGAAACTTCTGCAGGGTAGGAATAATGCCGTATGCTACGAGAATCAGCGCTCCAACTCCTCCATACCAGAGCGGACGCGATTCGCGCAGCCACAGCCAGACCAGATACCCGCCGCCAATTTCAGCCAGACCGGCAACGATAAAGAGAAGAATCGCTATGGCCATGGTTACCTCCCTGTTTGAGTTAACCCCATGATCTCATAGACTGCTGCCATGTCAAGGTTCGCACGCACGCTATCCGCCAGCCGGTCAAACTCCTGTTCGCGCAGCGCTGCAGCCGAGAAGGTCTGCGCAAGCGGTATCAGCCCTTTGGAGAGTCTCAGACCATCAAGCCAGGCTCTGCGTAAGCCGTCATTGTGGAACAATCCATGCAGATAGGTTCCCCAGACCTGGCCCTCCGGTGTTCCCCAACCTTCGGGCTGCGTACTCCCTTCCGGTCCCTTCAGCTGAAAGAGGCTTCTGACCAAAGAGGGATCATGGTTCACAGTGGTTCCCATATGAATTTCATACCCTTCAATAGAGAGTTCCGTTACCGATCCGGGAGGCGTTCCGCCTAAGAGCAGCGGATGGTTCTGAGCCAGTACACCGCTGGCACGGACGGTAGTCTTCTGCTGGAGAAAAGAAGTGGACAGCGGTAAGAGCCCAAGCCCTTCTCTTTCACCCGGTTCTGAACTTTCTACCGCATGCGGGTCATACAGCTTCAGGCCCAGCATCTGATACCCTCCGCAGATGCCAACAAGCTGTCTGGTCCCCTGGTTCATTGCGACTGCGATAGCTTCCGGGAAACCCTGTTCCCGCAGATAATCCAAATCGGCACTTGTGTTCTTAGTCCCCGGCAGGATGATGGCATCCGGCGTGCCCAGCTCATCAGCGGCTGCCACATAGCGCACGGCAGCATCCGGCTCGTCCTCCAGAGGATCAAAATCGGTGAAGTTGGAGATTCTCGGGTAGCGGATGATGGCGATATCCAGCTCTTTGCCCTTCATCGCCCGCAACCGTCCAGTCGTTCCTTCCAGAACCACGGAATCCTCAGCTTCGATCCGCAATTGAGGCAGAAATGGCAGAACTCCCAGAACCGGTATGCCTGTCCGCTGCTCCAGCCAATCGAGCCCAGGCTGCAGCAGCGACAGATCGCCGCGGAATTTATTGATAATGAAGCCTTTGACACGAGCCCGCTCATGCGGCTCCAGCAGTTCCAAGGTACCGACCAGAAAAGCAAACACACCGCCCCTGTCTATGTCGGCCACCAGTAGCACCGGAGCATCCGCCCATCCCGCAAGATTCATATTGACGATGTCCCTCGCCTTTAGGTTGATCTCAGCCGGGCTGCCTGCGCCCTCCATCAATACGACATCATAAGAGCTCCGCAGCCGTCCAAGCGCATCCATCACCGTGCTTTTGGCTTCCGGCAGGAATTTCTCCCGGTATTCGCGGGCGCTCAGCGCTGCATGCGGCACGCCGTGCACTACAATCTGCGCACTCATCTCGCCGGAGGGCTTCAACAGAATCGGATTCATATCGGTGGTCGCGGTAGTGCCGAATGCTTCAGCCTGCATGCCCTGGGCACGGCCGATTTCCTTGCCGTCCACAGTGACGTAGGAATTCAACGCCATATTCTGCGATTTGAAAGGCGCTGTCCGGTATCCGTCCCGGGTCATAATCCGCCCAATAGCGGCGGTAACCAGACTCTTCCCGACATCCGAAGCTGTTCCCTGGATCATCAGCACAGCCGCAGGCTGTGGCTTCATACGTGTAGTTACTGCTTGATCTTCCATGCCAAGCCTCCTTGCTATTATTCTGCTGCCGGAGAAATATAAGGATGATTGTTAGCGTGAAACATATAAATGCTTATATTCTTAAAATAAGCCGGCACACAGGCCGGCTATGATAAGCGCTCTAAGGCTCGGCGCACTACAGGTTGTGCTGTAATAGCACCAGAAGCAGCAGGAGCAGCGCCTCCAGCAGCTCGTTCAGTGCGCCGTACACATCGCCGGTGAGCCCGCCGAGCCGGCTGCTGATCCGCCGGGCCGCAAGCGTGCCGCAGGCCAGCGCCAGAGCCGGCGCAAGGATGGCCGCCGCCAACAGCTGCGGCCAGGCGCTGTCCGCGCCGAGCGCCAGAGGCGCGGCGGCTGCGGCCAGCGAGAGCAGCGCTGCCAGCAGCAGCGTGCGCCGCTCCTGCCGGGCAGGCAGCCCCTTGAAGCTGGCGGCCAGCCCTTCATTGCCGCGGGCGAGCGGGTAGCGGGCCATAGCCCGCACCATGTACCAGCGGCCCCAGACCGGCGGCAGCAGGAGCAGCGGCAGCTCCGCCCAGGAGCCGCCTTCGATGAATGCCGCTAGCAGCGAGGCCTTCAGCAGCAGAAGCAGCACGCAGGCCAGCACCCCCATGGCCCCTACGCGGCTGTCCTTCATGATCTCCAGCATTCGCTCACGTGTACGGTAGCTGAGGAGCGCATCAGCGCTATCCATCCAGCCGTCCAGATGCAGGCCGCCGGTCAGCCCCACCCACAGAATGAGGGTAATCACAGCGGCCGGCCAGGCAGGCAGCAGCCAGGCCGCGATGCCTGCACCCAGCGCTGCACTCAGTCCGATAGCTGCGCCAACCAGCGGGTAATAGACCACACTGCGCTGCAGCAAATCGCGGGAGAAATCTCCGCCACCCTTGACCGGGAACCGCGAAAGAAACTGAAATGCGGCGGCAGCATCCCCACGTACGCTCATAACAGATACTCCCTGCTTTTCAGCTCTATCGGAATGCCGGCAGTGACCAGAAAGACCTGCTTACTGCTCCGGGCCAGCAGCGCATTCATGCGTCCGGCCAGATCCCGATACAGCCGGCCAAGCGCATATTCCGGCACAATGCCGTCCCCCACCTCATTCGTCACCAGCACCAGTGTACCCTGAAAAGACGATACACTGTGCTCCAAACGGGCGATTTCCCGCTCCACCCGTTCCTGTCGGTCCTCCTGATCCTCCACGGCCAGCAGCACATTAGAGAGCCATAGAGTCAGGCAATCCACAAGCACCGCCTTTCCGCCGGAGAGACGGTCCAGAAGCGCTGGCAGAGCATGCGGCTCCTCCAGCGTCTCCCAGGCACTGCCATTCGCTTCGCGAAGCTTGCGGTGCAGGGTAATTCTTGCCTTCATTTCTTCATCAAAGGCTTGTCCGGTAGCTACATATACGGCCTGATCCGCCAGGGAGAGCGTCAGCCGTTCGGCGAAGCCGCTTTTTCCGCTCCGCGCTCCTCCGGTTACAAGGATGCTCATTTTCCCTCAGCCCCGGAAACTCCGGCGCTCTCAAAGGTAGCCATCTCCGTCATGATGCGGCTGACCGCGTCAATCAGGTGAAGGCTAAGCACGCCTCCCGTTCCTTCGCCCAGACGCAGCCCCAAATCAAGTAGTGCTTCCAGTCCCAGGCGCTCCAGCATCAGCTTATGGCCCTGCTCATTCGACACATGGGAAGCAATCATATACGCTGTGGATTCAGGCGCAATGGCCTTCGCCACAAGTGCAGCGGCACCGGAGATGAATCCGTCCAGAATGACGGGTACGCGGAGTGCAGCGGCTCCAAGAATGAGCCCGGCCAGACCGGCGATCTCAAGTCCGCCTACCTTGGCAAGCACATCCAGCGGATCTGCCGGGTTCGGAGAATTCACGCGCAGTGCACGCGCTACGACTTCAATTTTATGCAGCAGCCGTTCGTTATCAATCCCTGTTCCGCGGCCCACAGCAACCTCCGGCAAGATGCCCTCCAGAGCGCACAGAATGGCGGCACTGGCCGTTGTATTACCGATGCCCATTTCACCGGTGATAAAAATCTCCGTTCCGTTCTTAACCGCTTCCTGGGCAACATTTACACCGACAAGTACAGCCTGAAGAGCCTCTTCCCGGCTCATGGCTGGTCCTGCTGCCATATTGCCCGTTCCCGGCCGCACCTTGCGGTTGATCAGTTCCGGATGCTCCAGCTCCGCATTGATTCCGATATCCACGAACTGCACGCTTGCTCCCGCCTGACGGGCCAGGACATTGACCGCCGCCCCACCGGTGAGAAAATTATAGGCCATCTGCACAGTAACTTCCTGCGGAAAAGCACTAATCCCCTCACAGCAGACGCCGTGGTCGGCAGCCATTACAACAACGGTGCGTGTGCCGTAACTGGGCTGCGCCTTCTTCGAGATGCCGGCCAGCCGGACAGCCAGCGCTTCCATGCGTCCGAGGCTTCCCGGCGGCTTGGTCAGACTGTTCAGGCGAAGCGCTGCCTGCAGTTCGGCTTGTTCATCCGGCGGAGCAATCCGTCCCGTTACTTCTTCAATTGCTGAAATCATCATTATAGCCTCCTGTTTGTTCTTGCATTGAAATTAGAAGGGCCCCCTTCTCTGAAGAAGTGGGCCCTCTGCTGCGGATCGCCAGCTATTCCGTCCCTATTACTCCCTATTTCTTCCTTATGGATTATAGGGGATAGAGATTAATCTTACAATTACATTTTTACCTTCATAAAACCTTCCATCCGTTCAAGCGCTTCGGTCAGCTTCGCTGTGGAAGCGGCATAGGAACAGCGGAGATGACCTTCACCGCCCATACCGAATACGTGTCCCGGCACAGCTGCAACCCCTGCTTCCTGCAGCAGGCGAAGCGCAAATTCTTCTGAAGTCATTCCGGTATGTTTAATAGAGGGAAAGGCATAAAAAGCCCCTTGCGGCTCATGGCAATGCAGCCCGATGGATCTGAGTCCTTCAACAAACAGAGAACGGCGCTGCCGGAAGCATTCTTTCATTGTATTCTTGTCCGGCAATCCGTGGCGCAGCGATTCGATCGCGGCAATCTGGCCCAGAACAGGCGCGCACATCGCCGTATACTGATGGATTTTCAGCATTGCAGACAGCAGTTCCCGGTTCCCGCAGGCATAACCGACCCGCCAGCCGGTCATGGCAAAAGCTTTGGAGAAACCGCTGATTACGATCGTCCGCTCCTTCATGCCGGGAAGCGATGCAATGCTGACATGTCTGCTGTCATAGGTCAGCTCGGCATAGATTTCATCCGAAAGTACGATCAGATTATGGGCTTTTACGATTTCTGCAATCGGAAGCCAATCCTCATAAGACATTACTGCCCCTGTTGGGTTATTCGGGAAGTTCACCATCAGTAGCTTGGAGCGCGGGGTAATGGCTCTAAGCAGCGCCTCGGCGGTAAGCTTGAAGCCCTGCTCCTCAGTAGCCTCCACTTCCACTAATGTTCCCCCGTTCAGATAGGCGATTGGCGAATAGGCGATGTAACTGGGCGATGGAATGATTACCTCATCACCCGGCGCGGTGAAGGCACGCAGCGCCAGATCAAGGGCTTCACTGCTGCCCACCGTTACCAGCACCTCCTCCATAGGCTGATAGGACAGTCCGAAGCTTTCCTGCTGATAGCGGGCAATCTCCTCCCGGAGCTCTGGCAGACCGGCATTCGGGGTATAACTCGTCTCTCCCCGCTCCAGGGCACGGATACAGGCGGCTCTGATATGCTCAGGGGTAGTGAAATCGGGTTCGCCTACACCCAGTGATATAATCTCGTTGTTACCCGCACTGAGATCAAAAAAAGCACGGATGCCCGAAGGCGCTATCTCCCGTACACGCGGTGCAATCAGATCGCTCAGCAGGGCGCTGTGATCCTGTTGCTGAAACCGTTTGTGTTTATCCATAGTGGACAGCCCCCTGCCGCACAGTCTGCAGGGCCTGCGTGTCCCGCAAACTCTGAGCGTCCTGCTTATTTTCGTTGCCGTCTTCTCCCTGTGCGCGCCGGACTCCCGGTACGCCTACAGCGCCTGGAACCTCCGGCTCCGAAGCGATCCCCCGCCGCTCTGCAAGCGAACCGGAGATAATCTCATCCAGCAGCCCGCTGAAGGTATATCCGGCAGCAAGCGCACTTCTTGGCAGCAGGCTCGTTTCGGTCATGCCCGGCAATGTGTTTACCTCAAGCACATAAGGAACGCCGTCCTTAAGCAGCATATCCACCCGCGCATATACCGTACACTTCAGCGCCTGATAGCAGGTCAAAGCCGCCGCACGCACCTGTTCATCAAGCTCTTCTGGCAGCTGAATGACCTGTTCCTCCGCACCGCCCAACTCATATTTGGCACTGTAATCGAACCAATCCGCTCCCAGTGAGCGGATGCCGATAACGGGCAGCATCTTTCCTCCGAGAATGGGACAGGTGATTTCCTGACCCTCGGTATATTCTTCGATCAGCACCGAACGGTCAGCGGCAAAAGCCTTCTCTACTGCGCTCCGCAGCTCCGCACGGCTGTTCACCTTTGTCATGCCGATGCTGGAGCCGCCCGAATTTGGTTTTACCATTACAGGATATCCGAGCTTCTCTACAGCTTCCGGCACGAAATCCTCCATACGGTCCAGGCAGATCCAGGCGGGCGTATGCACCCCTTGGCTGCGGAGAATGGTCTTGGACAGCGCTTTATCCATGCACAGGCTGCTGGACAGCACACCGCTGCCGGAATACGGAATCCCCAGTGTTTCCAGCGTCCCTTGTACGGTTCCGTCCTCGCCGTAGGCACCATGGAGGGCAAGCAGCGCGAAATCCAGATCTTTTACCGCATCAACCAGCTCTTCCCGCGAAGAAATGACTACCGGGACGCCTTCATATTTATTGCGGTCCAGATGCTTCAGCATTTCTCTGCCCGTATTCAGCGACACCTCATATTCCGAGGATACCCCGCCCATAATTACGCCTACTTTTCTCATTCCCTTAACCCCTCTTCATCCCAGTAGTTGCCGTGCAGTGCTGCCAATAATTTCAACGCCCTTCCGGATATCCCCGTCAGCCACTCTGGAGAACCCCAGCCGCAGTGTGTTCTGCCCTTGCCCATTCGTATAGAATATATCTCCCGCTGTAAAAATAACCCCTTGCTCCCGGCATGCCGTAAGCAGCTCCCTCGTGCTGAAGCCCTCGGCAAACGTTATAAAAAGATGCAGGCCCCCATCCCCGGTGAGGGATGCATACGGAATATGCTCCTGGCAGCAGGCCAGGGTCAGCTCGTATTTGCGCTTATATTCCGCTCTCGCCCGTTTCAGGTATTTCTCCAGATTGCCGCCCAGCAGATATTGATACAGAATCGATTGATCCAGCGTTGAGGTATGAATGCTTCGCGCTCTTTTGACGCTTTCCAGGTAATAGATCAGCTCCTGATCCGCAAGCACCCAGCCCACACGCAGTCCGGGAAAAAGCACCTTGGAGAAGCTTCCCAGATAGATCACGCTATTCCCGCCGCCCGCTGCTGCGATCAGAGGAGCCACGTGGGAACCCGAATACCGGAGTTCCTCGTTAAAACCATCCTCGATCACCGGTACCTTGTACTCCGTCATCAGCTTCATCAGCCGCTGTCTTTTCTCGGGAGACATGACGATGCCCGTTGGATTGTGGTAGGAGGGAACCAAATATGCACAATCATACTCACGCGCCTCAAGCGCCCGCTTCAGCTCACCCAGATGGATGCCGTCCCGCTCCATAGGCACACCCGCAATCTCAAAACCGTGCAGCTTCATATTCTTAATCGCCGTGTGATGCGTCGGATTCTCGCAAAGCACCGCCCCAGCCTTGCGGCCAAGCGCGGACAATACCACATCAAACCCTTCCGTAAATCCGTTCGTAATCAGAATGTCCTTGCCCCGCGTATTCACACCCTTGTGCTCCATATATTGCAGCAAATAGTCTATTAAAGGCTTATACCCCTTGGCATAGCCATAGTTCAGCAGAACATTGCCTTCTACCGCCATGCGCTCCATAAATGCCCGCTTCACATTGTCCAGATCGAACAGGCTCTCATCAGGCGCGATGCTGGTAAAAGAAATCGTACCCTTCGCCGCGCGTATTCCGCGCTTCATAATATCCAGTTCCTCGGCTAGCCTGGCCTGGCTGCTCAGCCGCTCTTTCCAGTCCACCGTCCAAGCAGAATCTCCAGGACTTCCGGCTTGATCAGCCGCTGCTTGTGATACATAGCTGCCCTGGCCCTGCACCGCATAGGTAAAGCCATCATCCGCAAGTGCCTCGTAGGCAGAAATGACCGAATTGCGGCTGACCCCCAGCAGTGTGCTGAGCTCGCGTGTGGACGGCAGCTTTTGGTCACCCTGGAGGGCGCCTCTGAGGATCAGCTGCTTCATGTAATCTTTTACTTGAATGAATACCGGCCGTCCGGCAATGAGCCTGAAATCCTTGAACATGCTTCCATCGCCCCCATAGCTATCATGGCACAGTCCTCTTCGTAAAAAAAGAACCACGGCCCGGAATTTTCTTCCGGCCGTGGTTCTTTGGCTGTAGAAGCTGAAAAGGCCCGGTACCCAGGGCGATCGCTTACAGCCTTTTTTCGAAATACAAATCCCCTATTTACTAGGTAGATAGCTTTGGTGGAATTTATCCACTTCATTCTGCTGAGAGACCACCACGGAGAGGCTTAACGGGAAAAAATCCATATCATTCCCCCAGATAGCGCTGGATGGATGGAAATGGAGGTGATTAAATCTACTTTTTCCACCTATTCATCGAAAAATCGGTGAAATTCACAAATTAGTTTTCCTTTTTCCACTTTACTCAGTGGCAACTGCCCTCTTCCCCTCCGCGCCACCGCAGCCTCACCGTGGTTGCCGTTCCCGGCGGAGGTGCGGCAGCTTCACGGAAGCCAAGCCCAGCGGTTGTCCGTGCCAGCATCTGGCGGATAACGCCGCCATGAGTCACAATCAGCACACGAATAGGTCCATTCCTAAGGCCAGGCGCCTCGGCAGCTATATGGAGCATTTCGGACAAAAAACTCTCCACACGTCCGGTGAATTCTGCCCAAGATTCTCCGTCAGGCGGAGTAAACGCCGTAGGATCATCAATCCAGCTACGATAGCTTGGATTACTCTGCAGCTGCTCATAAGTCTGTCCCTCCCAAGCACCAAAGCTCATCTCGCGCAGCCGTGAATCGTACACTGCCGACTGCACAAGTGATGGGGCAATGACCGCCAGTGTCTCGCAGCATCTGCGCAAATCACTGCAGTACACACGCCAGAAGCTGCCGGCAAGTTCGGGCTGGTGCCGAAGAGCAGTCAGCTTCACCTCCGATTCAGGCAGCAGCGGAAGATCGGTGCTGCCCAGGTAACGGCGTTCGGCATTCCACTGGGTATGTCCATGGCGGATCAGCACCAGCTCAAGCTCAACTTGAAGATCTACTTTGCACTCATATGCCCGTTCACTCACAGGGTCTGGTTCACTCTCAGGGTCCGCATCCTGTACAGGGTTTGGTTCATACTCAGGATTCAGTGCTGCCTCAGGTTTCCTTTCATTCCGGGCGCCCGGCATATACTCAGGGTGCAGTACATGCTCAGCGTCCAATCCGGCTCGGTTATTTGCCATCTCTCTGGATCAGCCTCCAATCCCGTGCCACAGCATAGCCGCCGCTGCACACAGGCAGACGAAAATTGCGGAAGACCACATCATCAGCCGTGAGGCAAGAATGATATCCTCCGGCTCCATAGTCCGGAGGGGGTCGCCCATATAGGCGCGGAACGTGGCTACGCCGTGGTATACATTTTTGCCGCCCAGACGGATGCCAAGCGCTCCGGCTACGGCCGATTCGGGGAATCCGCTGTTTGGGCTGGGATGGCTGCGCGCATCGCGCCGCACAATGCGCCAGCTGCTGCGCCAGTCCAGACGCAGCAGACAGGCGCACAAGACCAACAGCACTGCTGTCATCCGCGCCGCTATGTAATTGGCTACGTCATCGAGCCGGGCGGAGGCCCAGCCGAGATCACGGTATTTGTCGTTTTTGTAGCCGACCATGGAATCCAGCGTATTCACCGCACGGTAAGCCATAGCCAGCGGTGCTCCGCCGAGCAGGGCGAAGGACAACGGAGAAATAATCGCATCGACAATATTCTCCGCCACAGTCTCCACCGTGCCCCGGACAATATCCGGGCTTTCCAGCATGGTAGTATCGCGGCCAACGATCATCCCGAGCGCCGTGCGGGCTGCAGAGATATCTCCCTTGCGCAGCTCCACATAGACGGCCATCCCGGCATCTTTTAGTCCCTTAGAGGCAATAGTTGTAGCAATCAGCCAGACCTCCGCTGCCCAGCCCAGCCCAGGCGATACCCGGGACAGCAGCAATAGAAGGGCTGCTGTCCCTCCCCAGGCTCCGCCTGCTACCAGCAGTGGAAGCAGGATTCCTGCGCGTTTCAGAGTGCGCGGCTGCGTGCAGGAGCGGCGGATCAGCCGTTCAAGAGCTGTAACCGCTTTTCCCATAAGCACCACCGGATGAGGGATACTGCGCGGGTCGCCTATGATCCGGTCCAGCACATAGGCTGCAAGTAAAATAATCGCAAGCTTCACCGGGCAGCACCCGCAAGCGGCTTGTTGCTTATGCGGCTCATTGGCTGTCCTTCCTTGCCAGTTGGGCTGCTTTCACTGATCCGAGGCTTGCCGTTACAGCGGCATACACCAGCCTGCCAATCGCTCCGCCCAGGTCGGTGGCGGTTCCGGCGTAGACATGCTCTGCGGCGTAGCGTACGCTCCCACTCACTGCGAGCACGACAGCATCTGTAGTGGTACCAGTGGCAATCAGGCCATTCTCGGGATCCGTGACCCCGAGATCGGCGAGCGCGGCAGCCTTCGCCTCGGTTGCCGTCATCACGGCGTTGACCATCGCAGACGGAGTCAGTCGACCGTCAATGCCCAGCATGATGTTGATCGTCCCGGAGCGGTAAGCGGCCAGCACGTTCCGCCGGACTCCGGCGCGCGCGGCATTACCCGAGGCTGCGGTAACACAGCAGAAAATACCCGCCGAGCCGATATCCTCCTCGGCAACGGCAGCATGCTCCAGCGGTACCGCTGTCATCAGACCGGCGCAGCCTTCCAGCGGATAACCCCATTCGCGCAATTTGTTCTCCATATCGCGCACCGGATTGCTGCACTCATAATCACGGCTGACGAACTGGTTGACCGCCCGTTTCAGACGGACCATCCCGCCGCCGTACACCGCGCTCGACAGCCCTTCCGCTTCAACCGGGAATTCCAGCAGCAGATGCTCCTGCTTCCATTCGAGCATAAGTCCAGGCCAGACGCTAGAGTGATACACCGCTGCGCCGCTGCCTGGGTTAAAAGGAAGCTGTACTTCACCCATTTGATCCCGCTCCTCTCACAGCATTAATGTTCAATAACTACTATAACTACCGGAAACAATAAATCAGAAAAAGAGTTAGACTTAAAAATGTTGTGATAAACAAAATTCTATTTATCTTCATAAGACACTAGAAGTGATTTCAGATCATATCCATCGTACACAGAAAAAACGCTAATTCTCAAATGAAATAACGTTACCACATGTTCCAT
>NZ_LVWH01000220.1:0-136889 GCF_001909045.1 Paenibacillus sp. P3E
ATTAATTTGTTTTAAAACGATAAATCATATGCTAAAATCATGTTGTCATTACATAAGTGGAGGAGGTGTTTTACATGAATGTTAAACGAGGTTCAACCACTTTCTTAAAGGTGATTATTGTTCTGGCTGGAATTGCAGTGCTTGCTTTGTGTATATTTTTAGTGCCCCGTATAGCGAATTTCGCAGCGGAGTTGTATCCAAATATTCACTTAATGAAATATCTCATTTTCATTGTGATGTATGGAGCGGCTGTGCCCTTTTACTTAGCGCTCTATCAGTCTTTCAATCTTTTACGGTACATTGACGAGAACACAGCGTTCTCTGAATTATCTGTGAAAGCGTTGAAGAACATCAAGTGCTGTGCGTTTACAATCAGTGGTTTGTATGTATTAGGTATGCCGCTCTTTCGTTTTATAGCGAAGAAAGTTGACCCTCCTGTTGGATTTTTGGGACTGATCATCATATTTGCTTCGTTGGTTATCGCCGTTTTTGCTGCTATCCTCCAAAGGCTTCTACAAGAAGCGATTAACATCAAGTCAGAGAATGATTGGACGGTCTGAGGTGGATAATATGATCATTATTGTTAATATTATTGTTGGGATTTAACATAGCCATGTATAAAAAAAGGGATGCTGTACAGCCATTGATGATACGCATGGCGGATACAGCATCCCTTTAATTGTAGTTGCGGAGCTTACTGCGCAGCGGCTCCCCGGGCAAGCTCCTGGCGGACGATCGGCGCAACCTTGGTGCCCAGCAGCTCGATGGCACGCAGGACTTCACGGTGCGGCATAGTACCGACGTTGACATGCAGGAAGAAGCGGGTAACGCCGAGATTCTTGTGCAGGAGCAGAATTTTCTCGGCGACATATTCGGAATCCCCTACATAGAGGGCGCCGCGCAGACTGCGGGCATCGTCATAGGTCGCACGGTTATAGGCTTGCCCCCAGCCCCGCTCGCGCCCGATGACATTCATCTGGGCTTGCGTGGAAGGATAGAACAAGGCGGCTGCCTGCTCGGTGGTTTCGCCGACAAAGCCATGCGAATGTGTGGCGATCTGCAGTTTGTCCGGGTTATGCCCTGCCTTGGCGGCAGCTTCTTTGTACAGCTTGACCAGCGGTGCGAAGCGCTCCGGCATACCGCCGATGATGGCGAAGGCGATAGGAAGGCCAAGCATGCCTGCCCGGATTGCGGATTCGGGATTGCCGCCGCTGGCGATCCATACCGGCAGCGGGTCCTGGACGGCGCGCGGATAGACAGGAAGATTATCTATAGCCGGACGATGGCCGCCGGGCCAGGTTACTTTTTCCGAGGCTCTGATCTTCAGCAGCAGTTCCAGCTTCTCTTCGAACAACTCGTCGTAGTCATCCAGACTATAGCCGAAGAGCGGGAAGGATTCGATAAATGAACCCCGGCCCGCCATAATTTCCGCACGTCCGTTAGAGAGGCCATCCAGGGTAGAGAAGGCTTGATAGACGCGTACGGGATCATCCGAGGACAATACAGTTACAGCACTGGTGAGCCGGATCTTCTTCGTCATAGCCGCTGCAGCGGCAAGCACTACAGCCGGGGCACTGCCGGCGTAATCGGCACGGTGATGCTCCCCGATACCGTATACATCCAGTCCGACTTGATCGGCGAGTACAATCTCTTCCACGGCTTCACGCAGTCTTTCGGCATGACTGATGACTTCCCCGGTCACCGGGTCCGGTGTAGTTTCCAAAAATGTGCTGATGCCTATTTCCATACGGTTATCCATTTCGGGCATTTCAATCCGCCTCCTTTATTCGTATCTTTATATTACTATACTTTTTAATGTTTCTCAACTTTAGTAAGTGATTGTGGAGCAAAAAAATACCCGCCACCCAGGCAAGCAGGGGTGGCAGGCAGATGCAATAGTGCGGGCTTTAGGATTTCTTTTTGCCAACGGCAAGCTGTACAATCATGATGACAAGAACGAGCAGGGCAATGAGCTGGTCTGTACTCATAGGGGTCCGACCTCCAATCCTTGCAGGATGGCTCTTCGGACCGCATCTCCTCTCCCAAGAAGCTGCTTCGTTCCCCCTTTACAGACTATGAGCTCGTGAAGGAGAATATTACGTATATTGGTTTCTATATCCATCCTCTGATCTTGTTGTCATCCGGCTATCAATATTGTACAAAAACAGATCAATATTTGAACCTATGTGATTAGGAATGAACCGTTTATACTAAAGGGAATAAGGCATCTTAACACAGGTTAGGAGGTAGGCATTTATGAAGCGAATCAGTCTGCGTTTTCGGCTTATGATCCTCATGACCTGTCTGACTACGCTTCCAGTTGTCACGGTTACCTGGATTGCGACGATAAACACTCGTGAGTCAGTGGAGAAGGAAATGATCGGTGCTAACGAATCTAGAATGCTGTGGGCGGATCAATATTTAAGTGAATTAATTGATCAGATTGACGTCTTGTTCTATACTCTCCAAATTAACAAGGAATTGATTTACAAGATGACGGCGGGTCTCGATGACATGAACAGTGATACTCAGTCACAGAACCATGAAAGATTACGAGACATGCTCATAACAACATTTTTCTCCAATGCGCGAAAGGTGGACCGTCTCACCCTCTACAGTCACTCTACCGAAAAGGCGTTATCCGTGAGTTATACAGATAGTGGAACGATTCGGCCCCTCAATATTCAAGAAAATGCATGGCGTAGAATTGCCAAAGAGCCTGTAAGCATGTATTTTAAACAGACGCCTGAAGGGGTTTACGCCTATCATAGTATTAATCGTTTCCCGGATAAGATGTTTTTGGGAGGCATATCGGTTGGCATACGTAATGAAGTTTGGCAGGAAGTCGTTCATATCTTGCAATCGGAAGCGGACAGCTACGTGTTCTTGATGAACGATGAAGGCGAGCTTCTGTCAGGATCAACACAGCGAATTGCTTCATCCGAGGTATTGGACGAACTGCATACGATGGACATACCTGCGAACGAGCTTGTATCCCATCAGAGTGAACAATATTTTTACTTCATGGAGCGAATTGGAGACGGACAATTGACCGTCGTAAAGGCGATCCCCCAGTCTACCGTAAAGGCAAGCGCCTCTCCTACGATTCGAGCAGGAATGCTGACCGGTGGGATTTTTGTAACCGCTTCCATCTTTCTCTCCATCTTATTCTCCTTACGGATTACACGGCCAATCATAAGTCTGGCCAGGACCATGCGAAAGGCGCAGTTGCAGAGCTTCGAAATGAAATCGGTTAAAAGCTTTGACGAGATTGGTCTGCTGCAGCATGGTTACAACCTGATGATGCACAGAATTAAAGAATTAATCGAGCACGAATATCAATATCAAATTGAAGTGAAAAATGCGCAGCTGCTGGCACTCCAGGCTCAAATTAATCCCCACTTCCTCAATAATACGCTCAATCTGATCGGCGGGATGGCTCTCGTTAAGCAGGCGCCTGAAATCTATCAGATCACGAGGATGATGGGGGACTTATTGCGATATTCCATTAGATCTGAGAATGAAATGGTTTCCCTTCAGGATGAAATGAACCATACCCGCAACTACTTGTTCATCCAGGAACAGCGGTTCGCCGGCAGATGCCATACGGTCATCGAAACGGATCAGGAAGTGATGGATTGCCGGGTGCCAAAATTCATTTTGCAGCCGCTGGTGGAGAATGCATTTGAGCATGGGCTGCAAGCCAAAGAAGGCGCTTGGCATCTGCATATAAGAATTCTGCAAATCGATAAAAGGGTCATTGTAATGATCAAGGACGATGGTGTCGGGGTGTTGCCCGAGAAACTAGCGCTCCTTCGTGCCGGTTTGAGAAACGGTAGTGACACCGATGAGCCATCCGCTGCTCTCCCAGGGCCGCGGCGTCGTAAAAGTATCGGAATTCGTAATGTTCATGCGCGGCTTCGACTGCATTTTGGGGAAGCCTACGGTATTCGCATGTTTAGTAAATCCATGGCAGGCACCCTCATACTTATGAAATTACCCTATGTTGACAACAAGGAGACAGAGAGGAGGGATTCGTGATGTATAACGTGCTGATTATGGATGATGAGCCTTGGTCAAGGCAAGTGGTTAAATCGTTGGGAGAGTGGGACAGACTAGGCCTGAAGATCGTGGGCGAAGCGGAAGATGGCTATCAAGGAGTCCAATTCATTGCAGAGACCATGCCTCATATTGTTATTACCGATATGCGCATGCCGGGTTTAGAAGGGGTAGAGCTTCTTCAAACCATTCATGATCAATTTCCCTCTATTAAAATACTTGTCATGAGCGGTTATGATGATTTTGTATATTTAAAACAAGCTATTCAATCCAGAGCGATTAATTACATGCTCAAGCCGATCCATCCGGAGGAGCTTAACGCTTCCCTGTCCCAGTGCGTAGAACAATTGAATACGGAAATGATGTCGGGTATGAACGTCGCGCCGACCATTGCGTTCCAGCTGGAAGCGGCTATACAGGATCGGTACTTGTCCTATCGCAAGCTGATTTACGGACATTTGCTGGATTTGAATAGCCGGGCGATAGAGCATGCCTTTACTCAAATGGCTCAACATCTTAGCCAGTCTCTTCAGGATGAAGCGGCGAGAAGGAAGATGCCGATTAAGCTTGCCTATGATTTTATTACGATATTAGAGGAGCTTCTGGCTAAGGATGAGTTTCAGCTTTCGGAGCTTGTAATGGACGTGGAAGAATACCGGGAACGGATCCGCCAGTCCTCCCTATTAGATGCGGCTAAGGAATTGTCGAATTTGTATACAGCTGTGATCACAATCGTGCAAGACATACGCCAGACGAGAACCAGGCTGAATATCGATGAAGTGAAGGCCTATGTTCATAAATACTATCAGGATTCTATATCATTGGAAACGATTGCAAAGATTTTTGCTATCAGTAAGGAGCATTTAAGCCGGGCTTACAAGGCAGGAACAGGCGAGAATATTTCGGACGCTATTTTACGGTTACGTATGGAGAAGGCGCGGGATTTAATTGTAAAAGAGGGTGTCTCGATTAAACGGGCATCGGAGATGACGGGTTATTCGGATATCGCTTATTTTTACCGGGTGTTTAAGAAGCATTATGGAATGCCTCCCGGCAATTTAAGAAAGTAGATCCGGCATCAAAATAATGCAAATCAGAATGCTAAAATGCTGGAAAGACCCTTGCAACCGTTTTCTTTATACTGAAGATGCAACTCACTCAAGGGGGGAATCGAACATGAAGAAAACGTTTCACCTGTCCGTCGTACTGATTCTCATGCTATCCATACTTGCGGCATGCGGTTCGGGGAACAGCAAGGGCAACACGTCAGCATCCAATGACAACGATGCAGCTGAGACGGCGGCAAAGGCAGAACCTGCCAAGAAAGTGGAACTCAAAGTATTTCTGACCTTGCCGCAATTCAAAGACCAGTTCGACCAATACTTCGAACAGTTCAAAGCCAAGGAATTGAAGGAAAAAAACATCGAAGTGAAAATCAAACTTGAAACTCCAAACGCCGACCAGGCGAAACAAATCCTGCAAACCCGCTTGGCTTCGAACGATGCACCCGATGTATTTGCCATCCATGCTAACGACATTCCGACCTACTATAATGCAGGCTATTTGACGGATCTGTCGGATCAGCCGGCAGTAAGCAAGCTTTTCGACAGTGTCAAGCAGACCGTCACCTATGACGGTAAAGTGCCCGTTCTTCCGCTCGAAAGCCTTGCTTGGGGATATCTGTATAACAAAAAAATATTCAGCGATAATGGTCTGACGCCTCCGCAAACGCTGGATGAAATGAAAAATGTGGTTAAAGTGCTAAAGTCCAAAAATATCCCGGCTTTCGAATTAGCCTTCCAGGAGGCATGGGTTCCACAGTTAATGACTGCACTATCTCTTGGCGGTCTTGTGAATTCTGAGCACCCCGATTGGGTCGATAAAATGAATAAAGGCGAAGCCTCTTATGCAGATGTAGCGGATATTTTCAATATTATCGATTTGATTATGTCGAATGGTACGGCTAAACCGTTTGAGGCCGGCAGCGCGGCAGGCGCTGCGGATTTTGCGAATGGTAAGGCGGCCATGTGGGTTCAAGGACCTTGGATGGCAGATTCGATTCAAAAGACAAATCCGGACATGGAGTTTGGAGTAGCTCCGCTGCCCGTAAGCAATGATCCAAGTGGAACGATGATCAACCTGTCGGCTTCGACATCGCTCGCCGTATCCCCGGATAGCGACCATAAAGACGTTGCGCTTGATTTGCTGAACTATATGCTTGACGATACGGATTCTTCCGCTCTGTTCGAAAAACTTAAATTCAATCCGATTTCCTCTGTCCATACTTACAAATCGTTCCCTTGGATCGATGAAGCAATGAGCTATGTTTCTAAAGGAAAGGCTTATCAGGACCTGAAGCTGCCGAACGGCGTTACGGATGAGCAGGCCAAGCAGCTTCAAAGCTACTATAGCAAGACGGTGACAAAGGACCAATTCATCGAGACGATGGACAATACATGGGTGAAAGCGATTCAAGTAACAGCCAAGTAATCACCCATAAGGTGAATAAGGAGTGAAGCCAAGGTGGCAGGCAACCCTATAACGAAACGAACAGTCATCCTCCTGGCATTCGTTCTTCCAGCTCTAGTCTTTTATGCATTCTTCGTACTAGCCCCCGCCTTCGGCGGGATCTGGTACAGCATGACGGATTGGAATGGCGTCAATCCTGCGTATTCGTTCATTGGATTGGCCAATTACCGGGAAGCAATGATAGAGGATGAGAACTTCCTGAAATCGATAGGTTTTACCTTGAAGTATGTCATTGCCATGGTCATTCTGCAAAATGTCTTTGCCATCATGCTGGCTGTTCTCATTGAATCGCGGCGAAGAACGAAATCGCTATTCCGCACGATCTTTTTTATGCCCAATATGATCAGTCTCATTATCGGGGGCATGATGTGGCTCTTTATTTTTACCAAAGTGCTGCCTGATCTGGCTGGTCGAACGGGTCTGTTATTTCTGGATCAGTCCTGGATTGGGGATCCGCGCTTATCCTTCATTGCGATTATCATCTTGTCGCTTTGGGGAGGCGTCGGCTATCTGATGGTCATCTATATAGCGGCGCTGCAAAATATTCCCGACCATGTGAAAGAAGCGGCTGCTATCGATGGCGCCAGCGGCTGGCAAACTTTGCGTTACATTACAATGCCTATGATTCTCCCCGCGATTACGATCGGTGTATTCTTGACGCTAAACAGCTCGTTCAAAGTATTTGAAGCCGTGTTCGCTTTGACCAAGGGAGGACCTGGCCGTGCGACCCAAGTCATTGCGCTGAATATATTTGATGAGGCTTTCTCGCAAAGCAACCGATACGGCTATGCCAGTGCCAAAGCGATGATTTTGTTCCTGATCGTCATGGCGATCACTTTCATTCAGCTTGCCATTATGAAGAAACGGGAGGTGGAAGCATGATCAGAGAGCGCAACTGGAGGTCAGGCCTCATCCTCCTGGTCCTGCTTGCCGGTTCTGTCATTACGTTATTTCCCATTTACATGGGTGTCCTTAATTCATTCAAAACAGACGGCGAGCTGCTGAACGATGTTTTAGCGGCTCCCGCTTCCTTTCAATTTAGCAATTACGCCGCGGCCATAGACAAAATCAACTTTTGGAGAAGCTTGGGCAACACGGCGGTAATTGCTGCAGTTGGCCTTCTGGGAATTATCCTGTTTTCTTCCATGGCAGGCTATAAATTGTCCAGAACGCCGGGCCGGTTAAGCCGCTTTTTATTCAGTCTATTCATTCTGTCGATGCTTATTCCGTTCCATTCGACCATGATTACGCTCACCAAAATAACGAGAGAGCTTCACGTTCAGGGCTCGATCCTTGGACTTGGCCTCATTTATATTGGCTTAGGCGTATCCTTCGCGATTTTTCTGTACCATGGCTTCGTGAAATCCATTCCGCGTGATTTGGATGAAGCGGCTGTGATGGACGGCTGCGGCGATTTCCGTTTGTTTTTTGTCGTCATTTTCCCATTACTTCTGCCTATTACAGCGACCAACGCCATTTTGAATTTATTGTGGATGTGGAATGACTTTCTGCTTCCTCTTCTGATGCTGACAGACAGCGACTCGTATACGCTGCTGCTGTCCACCAATATGCTGTTCGGCCAATATGGCAACAACGACTGGTCGGGCATTCTGGCCTCGCTCGTTATGGCTATGCTGCCTGTTATCATTTTTTACCTGCTTCTACAGAAGTATATTTTGAACGGGATCGCAGATGGGGCGGTAAAGGGTTAATTCTTGCCAGAGAGAAGGAGCAGCGGATAAGAATGAACAAAGTCAGTGGATTTATTAAGGCAAAAGGCCAGAAAATTGTGAATGGTCATGGTGAGGAGCTGTTGCTGCGCGGTGTTGGCTTTGGCAACTGGCTGCTGCCAGAGGGATACATGTGGCGATTCCCCGGTCAGGGAGACCGTCCTCGCCGGATCGAACAAATGATACGCGACTTGACCGGTGAAGAAAAGGCCAGGGATTTCTGGAAAGCATACTACGACAGGTATATCACGGAAGCGGATATTCAGCGGATTGCTGCGGAAGGCTTTAACTCCGTCCGAATTCCGATGAATTCGCGTTTTTTGTATGACGGAGATACAGAGCGTTATGATGAGGACCATCTTGTTTTGCTGGATCGTGTCATCGGCTGGTGTGAAGCCCATCGCGTGTATGCGATACTGGATCTTCACGGTGCGCCGGGCGGGCAGACAGGCACAAATATTGACGATTCCCCGAACGACAAACCGGAGCTATTCATCGATGCAGACAACCGGCGGCGTACGATCGAGATTTGGCGCATGCTCGCCGGACGCTATAAGGACAAATGGATTGTCGCGGGGTACGATTTGCTGAATGAGCCGCTGCCCGAATGGTTCTCGGCCTATAATAGCCTACTTATGCCGTTATATAACGATATCATTCGCGCCATTCGCGAAGTCGATGATAAGCATATGATTATTTTGGAGGGGGTCCACTGGGCGACAGACTGGTCCATCTTTGAGGAGAAGCCGGATGACAACCTGATGCTGCAGTTCCATAAGTATTGGAATAGTCCGGACACAGAGAGCATTCAGAAGTTTCTGGACAAACGCACGGAGTGGGATGTGCCGATCTATATGGGCGAAGGGGGAGAGAACAACATCGAGTGGTATACCGGCGCTTTTCGCTTATATGAGGATCACGACATTTCTTGGAACTTCTGGACATGGAAGAAGCTCGATACGACCAACTCTCCTTGTTCGGTTAGGATGCCGGAAGGATGGGAGAAGCTTATCGGTTATCTCGAAGGCGGAGCGAAACCGGAAACGGCTGATGCTGAACAAATATTAGGGGAATACCTCGCGAATCTGTCCTTGGATCGTTGCGTCTACCTTCCGGAGATCGTTCAATCCCTGCTTTTCCGGCCTCCGGTTCGCATCCCGGCTATTTTCTATGGATATAAAGGACAAGGTATCAGCTATCATGTCGTGGAATTCGTTGAACGGGAATTAGGCTTCCGGGATTCGGATGGAACCGATATCCGGTTTACTTCGGGGAACCGCAAGCTTACTAACTTCCAGCATATGCGGGGTGAGGATTGGGCTGAGGATGAATGGATGCATGTGTATGTAAGACCTCATGAATGGCTGGCTTATGAGGTGAATCATGTACCCCATCATGGTGAAGGACATCTGGTTTCATTGCGTGTTTGCGGGATGGGTGATGAACAGTCAAAGGTCGAAATTTCAATCAATGATGGCATATCTGTCATTCTCCCTGTCACTGGAAACTCATGGCATACGATTAGAACGGCTGATCCCCATCCACTTCTTCAAGGGAATAACCGGATTGTCATCAAGGCGCTGGAGCAGCCGCTCGCTATGGAGTGGATTAGGATTGGAAAATAAGAAGGTGTGACCAAACAACCCTCCAATTTAATGTTGGAGGGTTGTTTGATATCTTTAAGAGCTGGATGAATAACATTGTCAATATTGTACATCTGCGGATGCTAATATGATCAAAAGATTTACATTCCTTTATTTTCTATAATAGAAAAAAAAGGAGAAGAAGGTGATTTATGTACACTAGAAAAATGTAAACGCTTTTTTGGGGACGGGGGATTACCGGCGTTATCAAGTCAGGTTAGTTTAAGAAAAAGATGACTACTAGGAGGGAAAATGATGAAGAAGAAACGGGGCTTTTCACTCTTTTTGGCTTTGGTTCTCGCACTGGAGTTCCTTATTGTTTTGCCAAGAGCTGAGAGGGCTGAAGCTGCGCTCACCTCAAGCGATTTCTTGAAAACGGACGGCAAATTTATTAAAAACAATTCCGGTTCCGGGGACGTTGTGACGCTAAGGGGGACAAACTTCGGAGGGTGGTTGAACTTTGAGGATTGGATGTCGCCTGCCGGGGAATTTGCTTTCGATCGGACAGGTTGGATCGCTTCAGCTTCAATCAACAGCTCTAACGCCGGAAATGCGATTGACGGCGACCAAGCAACGAGCTGGAAAACAGCAACCGCTCAGACTAACGGTCAATGGTTCCAGGTGAATATGGGGTATACGGGTTATTTCAATCGCATTTATGTCAATGCAGCAGGCTTCACGGGAGAATATCCGGTAAGTTATCAGGTGCTCGTATCGAATGATGGTACGAACTGGAGAGACGTCGCAACGGGTTCAGGCACGGTACAGAACACGGTTATTCGTTTCATGCCACAGGTGGCACAGTACATCCGGGTGGTTCAGACCGGATCGAGCTCTTCCAATAGGTGGTCTGTGGCAGAGTTTAATGTATTCTCAGATCCAACTATGAACAATACGAGCCTTAAGGCAACGGCATCTTCAACGGGAGCGGGTACGACAGCAGCTAATGCGCTTGACGGAGATGTGAATACCCGCTGGACGAGCGGGGCTGCGCAGACCAACGGACAATGGTTTCAAATGGATCTGGGATCAGGTCAGGATATAAGCAAGGTAATTATTGATGCCGGGCCATCATCTGCAGGCGATTATCCGCGCAGCTATGAGGTTCTTGGCTCAGCAGACGGAATCAACTGGACCAAATATGCAAGCGCTTATGGAAATTCGCGGATTACGGTTGCGGAATTTTGGTGGTCTTCCTATATGCGATATGTCAGAATTGCACAAACCGGCAGCAGCTCTAGCTGGTGGTCGATTGCTGACGTCTCGCTTTTCTCCAACAACGCATTGGAGAGAACGGGATGGTCGGTTTCCGCATCCTCCAGCGGTTCTGGCATGACACCTGGCAATGTTAAGGATGGAAATGCAAGTACACGGTGGACGACCGGCGCGGCCCAGTCGAATGGTCAATGGTTCCAGGCCGATATGGGGGCAAGCATCCCATTTAATCAAATCATTCTGGATACCGAAAAGAATTCAACCTCTGAGCAGGATTACCCGGCCGGTTATACCGTCCAAGTATCTAAGGACGGGACCAACTGGACAACGGCAGCAAGCGGCCAAGGACGCCGCAAAGCTACACCGATTAACTTTCCAGCCGTAACTGCACGTTACATTAAAATTACACAGACGGGCACCTCCGCGAACTGGTGGTCCATCGGAGAGATGAACGTCTATCTGAATAACGACGATCTGTCGATGAACTCCACTTATAAACAACGCTTTGGCGCTGCTGCAGCAGAAGACATTGTCACAACGCATCAAGATACATGGATTCAGACCGGTGACCTTGACAATGTCGAGAACATGGGCCTCAACATGATCCGTCTTCCGATCGGCTGGAACGAGCTCCTCCATGAAGACGGCACCTGGAAAGCCAATGCTTGGACGAAGATCGACTGGCTGGTAAGCGAAGCAGCCTCCAGAAATATTTACGTCTTGCTGGATCTTCACACGCTGCCAGGCGGAAACTGTCCTTTTGCCAGCTGTGGACGTTCTGGACCGAATCCTAATGAATTCTGGACCAATACAACGTACCAGGATTGGGTAGTCGATATCTGGGAAAAGATCGCAAACAGATACAAAAACAACCCCGCCATTGCAGGCTATGATCTTATGAATGAGCCCTTAATTGATTATGGCGAAGATACGGACGATGTGAATCAGAAAGTGGATTTCTACGATCGCATGTATGACGCCGTCCGGGCCATCGATGCTGATCATACGATTTACATTGCGGCCTTCTTTGACTGGGGTAATATTGTACCGCCAAGCGTCAAAGGATGGACGAACGTTGTATATGAGGTACATCCGTACGATATGCCAAACGGGAAAGATTGGAACGCGCAAAACACATTAGCCGAAGATAAAATACAATCGATGGCGGTCAAGCAAAAGGATTGGGATGTCCCTGTATTGCTCGGCGAATATTCGCTCTATCATTACGATGATGTATGGTCTAAATGGATGGGCGGGCTGAACGCCATTCATGCGAACTGGACTAACTGGACGTACAAGGTTAAAGGCGATATGAATGAAGGCGTTGGTGGCTACTGGGGATTGTATAACAGCAACTCTGCACCGGTACCAGTCATCAATAATGATTCCGCGTCCACGATTACATCAAAGCTGCAGCAATTTGCAACAAGCAACTTCCAACCGAATACCAGCTTTATCAACACGGTGAAAAAGTTCGCCAAGGGTGATCCATGGCTGGCAACCGTACCGCTTGACCAAACAGGCTGGACGGCAAGCGCTTCTTCCACGGAGCCCGGCAGCTCTCCTTCCAATGCGCTTGATTGGAGTGCAAGCACCCGTTGGAGCGCCGGGGCGCCGCAGGCGAACGGTCAATGGTTCCAGGTGGATATGGGATCGAAGAAGGTGTTTGACCAGATTTCGTTCGAAACGAAGTCTACAGAAAAGTGGGATTATCCGAGAGGTTATGATATCCAGGTATCCAATGACGGGACGAACTGGACGACGGTGAAGAGCGGCAAGGGCTTTGGCTGGAAGCAGGCGATAACCTTCACGCCGCAGTATGCACAGTATGTGCGTGTTATCCAAACCGGCACCAGTCCCGATTGGTGGTCGATCGCCGAGTTCCATATTTATAACGAGCAGATGCTCAGTAAATCGGGCTGGACTGCCACAGCATCGTCGTCGGACCCTTCTGGCAACGTTGCTTCCAGAGGTATTGACGGCAGCGGTTCCACCTGGTGGGCCAGCGGTGCCGGGCAAACGAACGGCCAGTATTACCAAGTGGATTTCGGGCGGGCCGAAACGTTTAATCGTGTATTAATCGATGCAGGAACTCATACGACTGATTATCCAAGAGGGTATCAAATTCAGGTGTCCGCTGATGCTTCGACATGGACGACTATAGCAAGCGGAACCGGCAGCAGCCCTTCGGTTCTTGTGGATTTCGCTCCGCAGACCGCACGTTATTTGAAAGTCGTTCAGACGGGCAACGCGTCCAATTGGTGGACAATCGCAGAACTGAACGTTTACGGCGAACTGGAGAGGAACCGTACGGGTTGGATAGCTTCAGCATCTTCAACAGAATCGGGCAGTTCAGCGGCAAATGCCTTGGACGGAAACACCGCGAACCGTTGGAGCAGCGGTGCAGCACAAGCAGATGGACAGTCGTTCACAGTAGATATGAGATCTAATCAATGGATTAACCATATTGTCATGGATTCCAGCACCAGCACAAATGATTATGCGAGGGAGTTTGTTGTAGAAATGTCGTACGACAATACGAACTGGAAAACGGTAGCGAATGGCGAAGGAACTGGTCCTATCGTAGCGGTCAACTTCCCGATAACCGAAGGCCGCTATATTAAGATCACCTTGAAGCATAGCTCCGCGAGCTGGTGGTCGATTTCTGAATTCAGAGTGTATGAATAATCGTAAGGGCTTCTCCATGAACAGGAGGGATCGTATGAAACATGTTAAGCCATTTTTCATTTTTCGAAAATATGCTTCCATTGCGCTTATCAGTTGCATGATATTTTCATTGTCAACGGCGTTTCCAATTACTGTTTCTGCAGACGTACTGCCTTATCAAGATCCCGCTCAATCCATTGATACTAGAGTAGCGGATCTCATTTCACGGATGACGCTGGACGAAAAGATTGGCCAAATGCTTCAAGTTGAACGTCTAACTGCAACTACGACGCAAGTTAAAGATCATTTCATCGGTTCCGTTTTGAGTGGAGGCGGCTCGAATCCAACCCCGAACACTCCAACTGCCTGGGCGGATACGGTGGATGCTTTTCAGACTGCTGCGATGCAAACCCGGCTTCAAATTCCAATCATCTATGGGGTTGACGCGGTTCATGGCCATAATAACGTCTATGGGGCGACTATTTTCCCTCACAATGCGGGTCTAGGGGCGACCCGGGATACGGATCTGGTGAAGCGTGTTGCCGCAGCAACCGCTAAAGAAGTCAGAACGACGGGGGTGCAATGGGATTTCTCTCCATGCTTGTGTGCGCCGCAAGATATCCGATGGGGCAGAACCTATGAAGGCTTCTCTGAAAATGTCTCGCTTGTCTCTCAAATGGGCGTTGCCTACACAGAAGGCTTGCAGGGTCTTCCTTCCGGCAGCGGCTTCATGAAAGGAACTAAAGCGGTAGGGAGCATCAAACACTGGATGGGTGATGGCAATACCGTAAACGGTGACGACCAAGGCAATGTTATCCTATCCGAACCGGAATTAGAGCCGTACATTCAGCCGTATCGTGAAGCGGTTGCAGCTGGTGCAAGAACGGTTATGATCTCACTCACCACATGGAATAATGAAAAAGCGCATACGCATCACCATATGATTACAGATATGCTAAAACAAAACCTTAACTTTACGGGGATGGTCGTTTCGGATTGGAATGGTACGTATGCACTGTTCAATCAAGGCGTCTATTCCAGTTACTCCAGTGCCCTAAAGGATACGGTAAATGCGGGTATCGACATGTTTATGGAGCCGGATAACTGGCAGCAGTTTATTCCGGCGCTCAAAGATCTTGTCAATACCGGACAGGTTTCCCAGTCCAGAATTGATGATGCAGTCAGCCGTATTCTGCGTGTGAAATTCGAAGCGGGAATCTTTGAAGCGCCTTATACCGACAGAAGCTTGATTAGCGGCGGCACATTCGGCGGGACCGAACACCGTGCGATTGCCCGGGAAGCCGTACGGAAATCGGCGACGCTGCTTAAGAACGAAAACCACATTCTGCCTTTGTCCAAAGGGGCGAAAGTATTCGTAGCCGGTACCAAAGCGAACGACATCGGTTATCAATCTGGAGGGTGGACGATTTCGTGGCAGGGTTCTCCGGGCAATATTACGCCAGGCACGACGATCCTGCAAGGCGTTAAAAACGCTGTTGCGAATTCCTCCAATGTCACCTATTCATCTACCGGTACTGGCGCGGCTGGGCACGATGCGGCCATTGTTGTAATTGGAGAATATCCTTACGCTGAAATGGTCGGGGATGTTGGAACCGGACAGCCGATAGCGGATTTGGAACTGAGCACGGATGATATCACCTTGCTGAACAATGTGAAAAGTTCCGGTGTTCCGATGGTTGTCATCATGCTCTCGGGGCGACCGATGATAATCACCAATGGGCTCCCGGATTGGGCTGCTTTCGTAGCTGCCTGGCTGCCGGGAACGGAAGGCAGCGGGCTTTCGGATGTGTTGTTTGGAGATTATGAATTCACAGGAAAGCTTCCGCTTACCTGGCCAAGAAGTATGGCGCAAATTCCGGCCAACTCGAATGATGCCAATTATTCGCCTCTCTTTCCATACGGATTTGGCCTGAACACGTCCGCGACCAACACGAAAGAGACGCCAGGCGTGATCGAAGCGGAAAATTACAACAGCATGTATGGCGTTCAAACGGAAGCAACGACGGATATTAACGGCGGATTGAATACGGGTTTTATGGATGAGAACGACTGGATGGATTACAGGGTGAACGTCCCTGTATCAGGAACTTACAAAGTCAGTTTGCGAGTAGCAAGTTTATCAGGTGCGACGAATGGAATCCAACTGAAGAACGGATCGACGACGCTTGCCACATTCAGTGTGCCAAATACGGGTGGATGGCAGACATGGACAACCGTTTCGAACAATGTCCCGCTGAATGCCGGCGTTCAGACTCTCAGAGTTCATGCCGCTGCGGGCAACTGGAATTTGAACTGGCTAGAAGTGAAGCCGACCTCCTCTACAACCGCCGGTAATCTCTTGACCAATCCAGGGTTGGAATCAGGGACGATGACAGGCTGGGAGCAATGGAATGGAGGTACTCCAGCCCAATCAGCGGATACGGATAACCCCTATACAGGTACCTATAAGCTGACACATTGGGCGTCCACTGCTTATCAGCAATTAACCAAACAAACGGTAGCTGTAGCGAATGGCACTTATAAGTTCAGCGCCTGGGTACGTTCAAGCGGAGGGCAAAAGTCACTGCATCTGTTCTCCAAAACAGGCGGCAAGGAAGTGACGGCTGAAATTACATCTAACGCTTCAGATTACTGGCACAAGTATACAATAGACAATATAAAAGTTACGACAGGGCAAATTGAAGTGGGCGTATGGTCCGACGCCAATACAAATAACTGGGCAGCATTCGACAACTTCGAGTTAACCAAACTATAAGATTTAACTCTTGGTCCATGCGATTATGCATGGGCCTTTCATTTCCCCGGGCTGCCGTACCCTGGATAGGTAACGACAGGCCATTTCACCTTACGCAGCGCGTCCATCAGCTCAGGCCCCACGTTCAGGTTGCTCCTGACGAGTTCCTCAGGTGTGAGCGCCATCCATTGATTCAGCGAGACGTCGGCGAAGCGGTCGCTCTTGAACATTTCCAGGAACCATAAGGTTTCTGTTCCGGTATTCTGGATATAATGTCCAAAGGCGAAGGGGACATAACCGACATCCCCGGCCCTGTAGTTGAACGTACGTGCTGCCCCGTTGCCGCCAAAGACAGTCATGCGGCCCTCTCCGGTCAAATAATACTGCCATTCATCGTTGTTCGGATGCCAGTGCAGCTCTCGCATCGCCCCCGGCTCGATCTCAACCAGCGCTGCAGCTATCGTCCTGGAGATGGGGAAGTTTGAGCTGTCCACAATCCGCACGCTTCCGCCCGGAGTTTTCAGTGGGGGCTGGGCCAGCAGCTGATGCTTGAAGCTCAGCGGAATTTCACCGAACGGGGACTGGACCTTTTGGCTCAGTATGGAGCCAGGGACCTGGTCCTGGTAGATATAGACCTGATCCTTCGGGAGATAGTCAAAGGCCGAAGGCGGCACCCCGAAGTTAGCGGACAGCACCTCTTTTGGGGTATGGGCGAACCAGTCGGAGATAGACAGGGTATTGAGATCGGAGAAGCTGCCATCATCAAAAACAAGTAAAAATTCGCAGCCCTCCGTCAGCCCCTGAATGGAATGGGGAATTCCCGGAGGGAAGTACCACAGATCCCCCGGTCCGATGTCAGCAATGAAGTTCCGGCCATTCTGATCTACCGCGGTAATCCTTGCACTTCCAAGCAGCATGTAGGACCATTCGGCCTGCTGATGCCAGTGCAGCTCCCGTACACCGCCCGGGGTCAGACTCATGTTGACCGCCGCAAGAGTGGTGGCAATGGGTAACTCTCTGGCCGTGACCTCTCTGGACCAGCCGCCCTGATTCAGCTGCATGTGGGCATCGGAAAAAGAAAATTTCAGATTGGGAATGAGTCCGTTATCTGTAACTGGAGGGACGAACATATCCGGGTTCTCCCGGTCCCGCATCACATCGCGGGGGCCGAGATCAACATTGCCTGCGCCGTCACTGCGTATCGGCTGGGGGATCTTTGGGTAACTCGCTGAATGTTTAGCGGATTCCATGGGCCTGGCTCCTTTCCTGATCGCAATCGCTCAATAGAGAATATATGCCGTAAGGATGTTTGAAGATGCCCGCTTTTCTAAAACAGTAATTGACAGAGGCCGCTTGAAGATGGATTCTTAATAGTGGACTTATACTTTGGAAACTTACCCGTGAAGGAGAGTATGTGATGAATCAACCCGGATTTCTGCTCCAGCGATTAAGAAGAACCCCATACTCAATCCTGGCAGTATGTGCAATCATGTTATTGTCCCTGATGTCTTCAGCCGCAAAGGCGGAACCGGTGATGGGAAATCAGATCAAGCCAATACTGATTCACAATAGCTATGTGCTGTTCCCTGGCAAGCTTGCTCCCTATACGAAATCGGGGAAATTAATGGTCCCCATTCGTCCGTTCTCCATGGCGCTCGGAGCACAAATGACGTACAATGTCCCCGCGAAGAGCATCTCGGTTTCGCTCCTCGGGCAAACTGTGAATCATATCAGAGCCGGGCAGATTTCAGCTGAAACCGGGGAGGGAAAGGCAATTTCCCTTGAAGTAGCACCAGAGCTGCGTGAAGGTGTGCTATTTGTTCCCATAAGCCCTGTGCTGGGAGCTCTGAAGTCCGTCCGCTGGGAGAACATGGGCAATAATATCAACCGGTATACGCTGTCGATACAAGGCAGAATGGGCGTGACATTGCCGCAGACGGGACCTTGGCTGAGCATTACACCATTTACTGGCGTTTCCGGAGAGAACTACAATCCTTTTTATCCGGTGGTATTAACCCAGGATTTATCCGGCAAGGGGTACCGGCTAAACCTTAGTGTGATCAATACATCCGGGTTCGACATTCCGAAGGCAAGCTCGGAACTGTTGCTGGTGGCTGTGGATAGCCAAGGTCAAGCCATTGTACGCAGAGTCCCTGGCCCGTCCGTTCAGACACCCAAGGCTGCGGCATTATCCGTTACAGCCGACATTCCATCCGCCGCCCAGTATGTCATTTACAATTCAAGAACAGTGAGTAAAGGGCAATAACAGTAATATTTATCAGAAGATTACAGAGAGCAGGGTATACACATATGACAGACAGCGGACAAGAACGCTACCGCTTCAGCGAAGCGCCGATATGGGAGCTGCAGCGCAAATATTATGAAGAACTGGGTATGCAAGCCTGGAAGAACGACCAGGTTCCCCAGTATATAACGAGCAATCCGATGATTGGAACGGGCTATGCGGAGATGATCTTCGGCTTTCTGCAGGACCGGGCGGCGATGGGGCAGACGGCAGAGCCGGTGATTATTCTGGAGCTGGGTGCGGGGGCAGGACGCCTTGCGTTCCATGTGCTGCAGAAGCTGTGTGAATTAATCGATTATGCAGGGCTGACCCTTCCTCCATTTACTTATGTCATGAGCGATCTTCCCTGGAAAAATATCACCGGCTGGCAGCAGCATCCCGGCCTGATTCCATTTGCTCAGCAGGGTATCCTTGATTTCGCGCGTTTCGATGCCGTTGCGGATACAGAGCTGCATTTGACGCAGAGCGGAAAGGTGATTATACCGGGAACGCTTGAGCAGCCGCTGATGGTCATTGCCAACTACTTTTTTGACAGTATCCCGCAGGAGCTGCTCTATGTGGATGAAGGGAAAATATACGAATGCGAGGTATCCCTGAAGTACCCGGAGCAGTCAGCCACCATGGGCCCTTCAGAGGTGCTCAGGGATCTTATCCCGGAATATTACTACCGCCGTGCAGAGGGCTACGAAGAGAAGTCATACCCGTACCGCGATGTGATCGCCTTCTATCAGGAAAAGATGGAGGATGCGCATGTCCTCTTCCCTGCGGCTGCACTGGGATGTATGGAGCGGCTGAGTGCGCTGTCCGTGGCGGGCTTTCTGCTGCTGACCGCCGATAAAGGCGATCACCGGCCGGAGAACTGGGAGTATGCCGAGCCGCCGAAGCTGATTCATCATGGCAGCATCTCGCTAACCGCCAACTATCATGCGCTGGTGTGTTATTTTGAACAAAAAGGTGCAATATCTTCATTTACCGAGCATCATTACAAGAATCTGAACGTTGGCTGCATCTATATGCTGGAAGAGCCGATGCGCCATGTCCAGGCCCGCTTGGCCTACCGCAGATTTATCGAGCGCTTTGGTCCGGATGATTTCTTCAGCCTGAAGCTATGGATCGATCAGAATTTTGATACCATCGGAATGCAGCAGATCCTGGCCTTCTGGCGGTTGGGCGGCTATGATGCGGAGCTGTTCATTCAGACTGCGGAGCGGATCTCCAGCCTGTTGGAGGATGCCAGTGACGAGGAGATTCTTGATCTGAAGCTGGGGATCGACCGGATGTGGACAGGCTTCTACCCGATGCCGCAGAAATACGATTTGGCCCTGGACAGCGGTCTGCTGCTGTTTGAGATGGGATTGTATGAGGATTCCCGGCGCTTCCTTACGCAATCGTTGAAGGAGACGGAAGACGAGCCTGTGGTTACAGTTCTCTACTGCCTGGCGATCTGCAGCTATGAGCTTGAGGATCTGGAAGCTGCGCTGGAGTATACCCGGCAGGCGCTGGTTCTTGCGCCGGAGCATGAGGAAGCGCTGGATCTGCTGGCAGCACTTAGCGGGGACTGATGCCTGCTTTACATTACGGCAGTTTTTTGGTAATAATATAAGCAATTATAATGAAACGCAATGAAGAGAAGAGTAGATATATCCATTCTTTCACAGAGAGCTCCGGACGCTGAAAAGGGGCACAGAACGGTGTATTGAACCAAGTCTCTGAGCGGCGTATCGGAACGGGCTGATGAAGCTGGGGATGGTACGACAGGAGCTCCTGTTACAGAGCTAGAGTATAAGTCTTGCCTGCCCGACAATGCCGTACTCGATGAGATTAATATGGCGACATATTAATAAACCTGGGGTGGTACCGCGAGAATCTCGTCCCCAAGACCATACGTCTTGGAGGTGAGGTTCTTTTTTGCATGGGCAAAGGTTCGTAAAAGCGGTAATCACATACACAGGAGGTTTGGGCCATGGGTAATGACTTGGAAGCCGCGGCAGCGGAGAATTATATGGATAAGCTGATCCGGGAAGATATAGAGGCCGGAATCTACAGCAGAGAGATCTGCACAAGGTTCCCTCCGGAACCAAACGGGTATCTGCATATCGGCAGTGCGTTCGCCATTCACACCAATTACGGGATAGCACAAAAATATGGCGGAACCTTTCATCTGCGCTTCGACGATACGAATCCGCTCAAAGAGGATATGGAATATGTTCAAGCGATCATCCGGGATATCGAATGGCTGGGCTGCAGTCCGGGAGAGCATATCTACTACGGCTCGGACTACTCGGAGCGCATCTACAGCAGCGCGCTGGACTTGATCCGTAAAGGCAAAGCCTATGTCTGCGATTTATCACCGGAAGAGGTGACCGCCTATAGAGGAACACTTACGGAACCGGGGAAGGACAGCCCTTACAGGGAACGTTCCGTGGAGGAGAATCTCCGGTTATTCAGCGGGATGAGAGAAGGGGGGTACCCCACCGGCTCCCGGGTGCTGCGGGCCAAAATCAATATGGCTTCACCTAATATCAATCTGCGTGATCCGGTGCTGTACAGAATTATTCATGCGGAGCATTACCGTACAGGGGATTCGTGGTGTATTTATCCGATGTATGATTTCGCCCACCCGATTCAGGATGCCATTGAAGGCATCACCCATTCATTATGCTCGCTTGAATTTAAGGATCACCGGCCGCTCTATGATTGGGTGCTGGAGGAATTGGGAGTTGAAGAAGCGCCCAGGCAAAGGGAGTTCGGCAGGGTCAACCTGACGGGTGTCGTCACCAGCAAGAGGTATCTCAGAGCACTGGTGGCGGGGAACTATGTGGACGGCTGGGATGATCCGCGGCTGCCCACCTTGCGGGGGCTGCGGAGACGGGGCTTCACCCCCGGGAGCATCAAGGGCTTTGTCCATGAGATCGGGATGGTTAGGAACCAGACGATGGTGGATTTCTCCATGCTGGAGCACTGCCTGAGACAGGATCTAAAGGCCAGTGTACCGAGTATTATGGCCGTGCTCGAGCCGCTGAAGGTCGTAATTACCAACTACGAACCGGAGGAGACAGAATGGCTGACCCTTGCCAATAATAGCGAAAATGCGGAGCTGGGCGAGAGAGCGGTGCCGTTCTCCGGTGTAGTCTACATGGAGCGTGAAGATTTCATGGCGGAACCTTCTCCGGGGTTCCGCAGGCTGACTTTGGGCGGCGAAGTGCGGCTGAAGGGGGCCTATATCATTAGATGTAATGAAGTAATTCGAGATGAAGCTACCGGTGAGATCAGCGAGCTCCGCTGTACCTACGATCCACTGACGAAAAGCGGCGGGGCCCTTAGCGGGCGTAAGGTGAAAGGCACAATCCATTGGGTTTCGGCCTGTCACGGCATACCGGCGGAAGTGTACTTGTATGAAAAGCTGCTGGAAGACAACGATGGCCCCAAGGCAGAAGGCGAAACCTGGGAGGCGTACTTGAATCCCGATTCTATAAAGCTTATGAAGAATTGCCTGTTGGAGCCTTATGCGGCTAATGCCAAGTCTGAAGACAAATTCCAATTTATGCGCCAAGGCTACTTTTGCGTAGACAACAAGCTGACCCGTGAAGAGCGGCTGGTGTTCAACCGCATCGTTCCACTGAAGGATACGTGGAAGGGCGGGAAATAAGCGGCAACACATGCGGTAATTCACGGAGCAATTCACGCAGCAACACAGTTTCTTCACAACCCCTCTTTATAATAAACTCAGCACCCTGAATTCTGGAGGAGGTAGAGTGATGAACTGGTCCTGGTTAGTTACACTGGTCTGTCCACTAATGATGATCTTCATGATGTTCGGCATACGTGGAGGACATGGGCACGGCATGCATTCACGGCGGCAGCCGAAGGTTGAGGATCTGCAGCAGGAACTGAATGAGCTGAAGGCGCAAAATGAAAAAATGCGGGCAGATCTTAACAGTATTATTTCTTAACGGCATGAAGAAAAAGGCATATAGTAACAGCGGGCGAGTGTCAGGGTAATCCTGAACCTCGCCCGTTTTCTTTTGCGAGAATCCTTTTTCGCCAAGGCTTCACTTTGTGGGGCTTTTTTTCATATGAATAAGGTAGCCTAGATTAACTTGTTAAACATGAACGGCAGGCAGGTTGGGTTAAGAATAGGGTGTGGAAATGATGTCAGGCATTTGTTTGCGTAAATGCATTTACATTTTTCACAACGCAGATTATAATAAAATTAAATTAAATGTTGCATCAGGGAAACTTTCGTGTGTATAGACAACTTTTCCGGGCAAGAGGAGGGATTGAAAATGATGGAGCAAAACTTAGCAGAAACACCTCCAATGATACACAGACGTAAAAACAGACTCACTGCACAGGCAGTGCTAGACGGGGATGTCAAAGGACTTAAAAGACTCCTTCCTTTCCTGGGCCCGGCTTTTATCGCTTCCGTAGCCTATCTGGACCCCGGGAATTTCGCCACCAATATTACGGCAGGTTCGAAATACGGTTATCTGCTGTTATGGGTAATATTTGCATCCAATCTGATGGCTGTTCTTATTCAGTCTTTATCCGCCAAGCTCGGCATCGCTACTGGTAAAAATCTACCCGAGGTGGCGCGGGAGAAATTCCCGAAGGGTGTATCGATTTTCTTGTGGATTCAGAGTGAGCTGGTGATTATTGCTACGGACCTGGCAGAGTTTATCGGGGCGGCTCTCGGACTGTATTTATTGTTCGGTATTCCGATGCTGCCAGCCGCACTTATTACCGCTGTCGGTTCATTCGCCATACTTGAGCTGCAGCGGCGCGGGTACCGTACACTTGAGGCGGGAATCGCCAGCATGGTGCTTATCGTTGTTCTGGCCTTTGCGTTCCAGGTAATCATGGCAAAGCCGGATGCCGGGTCGGTAGTCGCCGGGATCTTTACTCCCCAATTCCAGGGTGTGGACAGTATTCTGCTGGCTGCGGGTATCCTTGGTGCCACGGTAATGCCGCATGCGATTTATCTGCACTCCTCGCTGACACAGAGCCGCGTGGTCGGAATCGATGACAAGGAGAAGAAACAGATCTTCAAGCTGGAGTTCATCGATATCCTGATTGCCATGCTGATTGCAGGGGCGGTCAATATGGCGATGGTGATTGTGGCTGCCGCGTTATTCTTCAAAAACGGCTTAGTGGTCGAGGATTTGGATATTGCCTTCGAGCAGTTCCGCCATTTAGCCGGACCGGTTACTGCGTTGTCCTTCGGACTGGGCCTGCTGATTGCCGGCCTTTCCAGCTCCTCGGTAGGGACAATGGCCGGCGATGTGGTCATGCAGGGCTTCATTAACAAAAGAATCAATCTCTACCTGCGGCGGGCGATTACGATTATTCCTCCGCTGGCCATCATTGCCTTCGGCATCAATGCTACAAGCGCGCTGGTCATGAGTCAGGTCGTTCTCTCCTTCGGGATCGCTTTTGCCTTGATTCCGCTGGTGATCTTCACGAGCGACCGCAAGATTATGAACGGACTGGTCAATCACCGGATCACCACAATCCTGGGCTGGATCATCTGCGCACTGGTTGTATCGCTGAATCTGTTCCTGATTGTGGAGATGGTTATCTGAGAGGGTTGGCGGAGCACGGAGCATTCATTTCGGTAATGCTAAGTGGAAAAAGTACCACTAATTGAGTTTGCTTAGTAGAAAATATTGAAATAAGTGGAAAAAGTCCATCTAAAATTTCTGATTAGGCTGGATAAAGGCCCTTTTGGAGATATCCCGCTAAAGTAAGTGGATTTTTTCCACCTAAAGCTGGGAAAAGGATAATAATTATAATAACAGGTGGACAAATTCCACTTAAGTTTCATCACTCGCTTTGGTGAGGGTCTTGGGGCTAATTCTGTACAGATTTCCGCCCTTGCAAGTACCCATTTTGAATAGCTGCAAGCAAATAACGGGACCCTCCTGAGTAGGAAGGCCCCGTTATTTAAGTTTGAGCAAGGATTAACCTGTCTTGTTGTTGTAATTGTTATTGCTTCACGATATCCTGTACAGCTTTGTCGAGCTTTTCCAGAAGCTGATCATGATTCAGCTGGCCGCCCAGGTATTCCTGCATGGCTGCACCGAAGCCTTGGGTTACACCGTCAGGGAACATATCCCAGTTCCAGCCGAGTGCGGTGGCGGATTGCTTCTGCACAGCAACGGCAACCTGACCGATATCTGCGGCATCGGCTTCCACATTGGTTTCAGCCGGAATGAATTTGAATTCCTTGGTCAGATATTTTTTACCAGTTTCCGAAGTCACAAGCCAGTTAAGGAATGCTTTGGCTTCTTCCGGATGCGCCGACTTGCTGTTCACCACATAGTTGTTAGGCACACCTACGAGGATCGTTCCTTCTTTGTCGCTGATTGGGAGTGGCAGGAGGCCAAGATTCATCGCCGGATTAATTTTGTCGATATCCCCTTGTGTCCAGTTGCCCTGCAGCATCATAGCCGCTTTGCCGGATGCAAATTCAGCAACCTGGGTAGCATAGTCTGTAGTCATTTTGTTATCCTGTGCGTTGTCAAAAATAACGTCTACCAAGTTGAGCCATTGCTCGAAGACCGGGTTGCCTTTGATGGTTGCCTTGCCGGCTTTGACATCCTCAATGAATTTCTTCGGATCCGGCTGGTGAGCCAGGCCTACGTTAACCAAGTGAATCCCCATAGACCACCATTCATTGGTAGCTTCAAAAGGCGTGATGCCTGCAGCTTTCAATTTGGCCACTGCATCTTTCAGCTGGGGAAGTGTTTTGGGTTCTTCGGTAATCCCTGCTTTGGTGAACAGGTCCTTGTTATAGATCAGTCCGTAGCCTTCAACGTTCATCGGCATGCCGTACAGCTTGCCGTCCACGGTTGCAGGCGTTTTGGAGGTTGGAATCAGATTGGCCGCCCAAGGCTCATTCGACAAATCAGTGGCACGGTCCATATAAGGAACCAGGGCTGTGTAACCGCCGTTATTGAAAATCTCAGGTTCGGAGCCGGAAGCAATCTCCGCTTTGAGCAGTGCGCCGTAATCTTCACCGCCGCCATGTGTTTCCACTTCAACCTTTACGCCGGTTTCTTTCTCATATTGTTCAGCGAGTGCGTTCAACTGCTCGGCAATTTCAACCTTGAACTGGAACATTTTGATCGTTACATTTTTGGCCGGAGCTGCGGTAGCCGCTGGTGCCGCTGTCTTTGTTCCTGAATTGACAGCGTTCCCATTGCTTGCGGAATTATTATTGCCGCCATTACCGCAACCTGCGATAATAAGTGTGCAAACGGTTGCGATAACAAATGCGAACTTTCTTTTCATAGTATAACCTCCCTGGTCTAGTGGTTCCTGCAACTTGATCGTAATGGATATACGATTGGACTTACACTTAATATTTTGCTCGAAAAGGTGGATATTGTTGCAAAGGAGTTATCCCTTAATGGAGCCGGCGGTCACACCTTCAACAATATAACGCTGCAGCGACAGGAAGAACAAGAGAATTGGCGTAATCGCCATAACCAGACCCGCGAGGGCAAGATCCCACTTCTTGGTGTACTGGCCGAAGAACTTGGTCACCGCCACCGGTAATGTGGTCAGATCCTTGTTGCCTCCAATCACAAGCACCGGAAGCAGGTAGTCATTCCAGATCCATAGTGTGTTCAGAATAATAACAGTTACGATAATAGGCATCAGCAGCGGGAAGACGATTTTGAAGAATACTCCATATGGGCTAGAGCCGTCGACCCGGGCTGCTTCCTCCAGCTCAATGGGCACACTCTTAATGAAGCCGTGGAACAGGAACACGGACAACGGCATCCCGAAGCCGAGATAGCAGGCGACAATGCCGTATAATTCACCGCGCAGCTCCAGTATGCTGGTTACCCGGACCAACTGCAGCATCAGGGACTGGAACGGGATGATCATTGCCGATACGAGCAGCAGGAATACAAAGGAATTGAAACGCGACGGCTTCCGGACGATCTGGTAAGCGGCCATGGAGCTGAACATCACGATGAAGATCACGCTCAGGACCGTAATTTGCAGCGAGTTCCAGAATGCCTGAGGGAAATTGATGGCGTCCCATACCTTGGAGTAATTATCCCACTGGTAGACCTGCGGGAAGGATGCGGCATCCATCAGAATTTCCTTCAGTCCCTTCACCGAGTTGCTCAGTACTAGGTAGAACGGAGACAGGAACACAAGAGCCAGAAGAATGGCGGCGATTTCCAGAATGAAATTACTGAGACGGTATCTGCTGCTCTGCATTATGCCGATACCTCCTTCCGTTTAGTGATCCAGACCTGGGTGACAGTGATTATGGAGACGGCGAAGAAGAAGAGCAGTGCTTTGGCGGTGCCGAGTCCATAACGGTTGTTGATCAGCGCTTCCGCATAAATGTTATAGGCGAGCGACTGGGTGGAGGTACCGGGTCCGCCTTTGGTCAGTGACAGGTTGAGATCGAACATTTTGAAGGCATTCGAAGTGGTCAGGAACAGACAAATGGTGATGGCTGGCATAATCAGCGGGACATAGACGCTTTTGAACAGCTGTGGAGCGCGTGCGCCGTCGATTTTGGCCGCTTCGATCAGGTCCTTCGGAATTCCAGCCAGTCCGGCGATGTAAATCACCATCATATACCCGGCAGTCTGCCAGACGAACACGATGACCAGACCCCAGAATCCGGTGCTCGGCGTACCCAGCCAAGGGAGCTTGAAGAAGGAAATGCCGGTGATGTCGCCAATCGTGGCGAAACCTTTGGTGAAAATAAACTGCCAGATGTAGCCCAGCAGAATACCGCCGATCACATTGGGCATAAAGAAGATGGTACGCAGTACCTTCTTGGTCTTCAGCGTCGTCATCAGCAGGAATGCGAGCAGGAGTGCCAGCACGTTGGCAGCGATCACGGATACGATGGTGAAGCGCAAGGTGAATAGCAAGGATTCCCAGAACTTGTCGTCATTCGTAAAAATTCGTTTCCAGTTGGCCGCACCCGTCCAGACCGCTTTGTTCAGATCCAGCCCGTTCCAGTCGGTGGAGGAGTAATAGAAGCCAAGGATGAAGGGTGTGACCACAATGGTCAGGAAAAAGAGCAGGGCGGGCCAGAGGAAGATAATTTGCTGTCCCCAGCCTCGTTGCAGGCGCAGAGTTTTTCTCATATGGAGTCTCCTTTGTATAGTTAATCTACGGGTTCACACCTTCATTATAGGAACAGGCAGGAATGATCAACACTCAATTTGATGATGATAAAAGTGGATTATATTGCAGCGGATGCTAACCAAATTTCCAGGAGGCCTAATCATGTTCAAAAACAGCATCCGGACCCGGCTCATGGCGCTTGTGCTGCTGGCCTCGGTGATTCCATCAGCCATTTCGGTTACATTCTCTTATCTGTATACCAAGCAATCGGTTACCGAACAGTCAGTGAAGCAGAACACAAAGCTGCTGACCCTCGGAGAGGCGAATCTGAGCAGCTATTTCAGCGGTATGAGTCAGCGGGCAATGTCGCTGTATAGCGGGATCAATGTGCCCAGCTCTTTTTATACCACACTGCTCACCTCCAAAAGCCAGAAAGATGTTCCGCCCGGCACCGCTGTTCCCGATACCCGAGCAGTGATCTCCACCCAGATGTATAACCTGTTCCTCTCCGACCGGAACACCTTTCAGATTCATCTGTATGTGCGGGCGGTCCAGCAGTCCAATCTGCTGCTCGGCGGATATTTCCGCCGGGAGGTAAACAGCCGCTATGCCCTGGAGAAGCACCTGGAAGGAACATACCGTCCTTACATTGAGGTCACACATATGGATCACCAATACGGGATGAAGTCCGGGTTCCCTAATTTGAAGCCGGGGATTGAACCGGTATTTACTGCCCATTTCCCCATATACAAAACCCCAAGTGCGGAGGTTCTGGCGGATCTGTCGGTCGACTACCGCCTTACAGAGCTGGAGGGGATCGTCAAATCCATGTACAATTCCGATACGGAACGTCTTTATGTGCTGAATGATCAGGGTCAGGCACTGTTCGCCTCCGACTCCAAATGGATTGGCAAGCCGTTCAAGGCAGGCTGGAGCCAGCTTCCCGGAAGCAAGGGCAGCGGCCATTTTACCTGGAAGAAGGATGGATTTGAGGGAATTGTCATGTATCGGCATATAGAAGACCCTCTGTTTAAGGGCAGTATTATCAAGCTGGTTCCCTACGAGGATTTGTACGGCGATGCCAGGATCATCACCCGGTTCAATGCCGGAATTGGCATATTGTTTCTGTTCGTGGGCGGAATCAGCGCGGTGCTCATCTCTATTGGCTTCACCAGACCGATCAAGAAGCTGATCTCTTTCACCCAGAAGGTGCAGATTGGGCAGCTCGATGCGCATATGGATGTGGAACGGGAAGATGAATTCGGCCTGCTAACACGCAAAATCACCGGCATGACCCGGACGATCAATGATCTGATCCTCAAGGAATACAAGCTGGAGCTGGCGAACAAGACCAACCAGCTGAAGGCCCTGCAGGCCCAGGTCAATCCGCATTTTCTGTATAATGCCCTGCAGTCTATCGCCAGTTTGTCCTTGCGGTACAATGCGCCGAAGGTATATGATCTCATCTATTCACTTGGCAGTATGATGCGTTATTCCATGAATACAGAACGCATACAGGTGCCGCTTCGCGACGAAATCGAGCATGTGCAGAACTATGTTATCCTGCAGACAGAGCGGTTTGGGGAAGAGAACCTGCACCTAGATGTCGATGCTGAAGAGGAAGCGCTGGAGGTAGTGGTGCCCAAAATGATTTTGCAGCCTATCGTGGAGAATATCTTCAAGCATGGCTTCGCGGACGGCATCCAGGGCGGGCTCATTTCCATCGCCTGCGCGGTGGATACGCAGGGCCGGTTAGTGCTTGCCGTCAAGGATAACGGTAAAGGGATTGCACCTGAGCGGCTGGAGGAAATCAATGCCTTGCTTGCAGGCAACAGAGGAACGGAGCATGAAGAGATTGGACTGTACAATGTGCTGGCAAGGCTCCGTTTACAGATGAGCAGCGGGGCGGAGCTGCTGCTGCACGACAATGGAGACAGAGGCCTAACGGTCACGCTCATGATTCCGCTGGACAGCTTATACAATCATTTACACAAAGGGGCTGCGGGTAATGAAGGTGCTGATAGTCGATGATGAGAAGCATGTTAGAGAGGCAATCCGCTATTTTGTGCCGTGGGAGAAACATCATATTACCGATATCTATGAGGCTACCAACGGGCAGGAAGCGATGCAGATCATGCAGGAGCATCAGCCTGCGATTGTCTTCACGGATATGCGGATGCCGCTCATGGATGGAGCGGAGCTGCTGGAGTGGCTGCACACCCACTATCCGAATACGAAGACTATTGTGATCAGCGGTTATCAGGACTTTAACTATGTGAAGCCTGCGATTGTCTTCGGCGGAACCGATTATTTGCTGAAGCCGCTGAACAGCAAGCAGCTGATTGCTGCAGCCGAGCATGCCTTCAAGCTGTGGCTGGATGAGGAGGAGGGCCGGCAGCAGGCGCAGCGTAAGAATATGCAGTTAAATGTGCTGCGTCCGCTCTACTGGGATAAGGTACTCTCGGATCTGGTGGCTGGACAGGCTTCCTTTCAGGAGCTGAAGCATTCGCTGAGCGAAGAACTCGGTATGCCGCTGTTTGCGGCAGAGTGCAGAATTGCGGTCATCTCACTCCAGGGAGCGGACTGCCGGCTACTGCAGAGGTTTCATGGCGATGTGGGACTGACTTCTTTTGTACTGGCAAATGTCTGCAATGAGGTGCTTGCCCCGAAGCAGATCGGCTTCGCCTTCCGCAGCTGGCAAAGGGGGGCGAACCTGGTCCTTCTGTTCTGGGCAGCCGTCAGAGAGACGGAGGTAGAGCTGGGCCGCATTAATGAGTCCATCAGGCAGACCTATGGTGTGCAAATGGATATGGGGCTCAGCCTTCCCGCAGCCTTTCCAGAAGGATTGCAAACGGCGTTCTACCAGGCAGGGCAGGGTCTGAACGAGCGCAATCTGCTGCAGCGGGAAGGGCGGATTCACCTGTACCGGGAGCATTCGGAAGAGAGTGGGCCTGCAAGGGACTACGCCTCCGAGGCTCAGTTGGACAAGCTGAGAGTAGCAGTGCTCTCCGGAGACTTGGACAAAATGGAGCGGGTTGTAGATGAATGGTCAGACCTGTTGTCGGGACTGCCTCTGCTGACGGAGAGCCGGTTCCTGCAGCTTCAGCAAGAGATTGTGGAGGTCCTGAAACGTTGGCGGCCGGATGAGGAGATTTCGTTAGACATTTGCTATGACAGCGAGGGCCTCTTCTCCGTGGAGAATTGGCAGGATCAGTTCAAGGCGGTGATTCAGCGCTTGTCCAAGGGGAATACCCAGGCGCCGGATAGCCAGCTTGTGGAGGAGATCAGGCAGTATCTCCATCAGAACTATGCCCGGGATATGACGCTGCAGCATATTGCGGAGCGGTTTTTTATCAGCAGGGAGAATGTCTCACGGAAGTTCAAACAGATCACCGGAGAGAATCTGTCTGATTATTTGACCGGCCTCCGGGTAGACAAAGCCAAAACGCTGCTGCAGAATACGAATCTCCGGTTGTCACAAATTTCGGAGCTGGTCGGGTATGAGGATGAGAAATATTTCAGCCGTGTCTTCAAAAAGTCCACGGGGCAAACGCCCAGGGAATACCGTAAGCAGGGAGAATCCCTCTAGCAAATTTGTCAGCCGGGCCTTTCAGCTTTTTTCTGCTTTTAACCGATAGTATAGGTATAGCTAAGCTACATATTCATTCGGTTGATTCGGGAGGACGGGGCATGGAAAGGTATTTAGGCAAAAAAATAAAAAATGACTTGATCAATGCCTATGGAGTAACAGTAATCCCCGCGAACAGTGTTCTGAATGTAGAGCACCTGGAGCTTATCCGCAAGCAGAAGATTAATGTACTTGACATCATCTTTGCAGGTGAGGCGGGTCAGGCACCTTCCTGCAAGGAGATGGCATATAACGTAGTTAACGTCTCCAAGAATTTGTTCGAATCCTTCAGAAACTCACGTAAGGTTCCTCTGGCAGATATCCGCAAGGAAGTCGTGCCTGTGGTTCAGGAAATATCCCGGAATTCCGATATTTTTGCGTTGTTCAGTGCGATTCAGGGCAAAGACGATTATACGTACCAGCATAATATTGGAGTGGGTGTATTATCCACGCTTATCGGCAGATGGCTTAACATGAGTGAGGCAGAGCTGTCCGTGCTGTCATTGGCCGCGACTCTTCATGACATCGGCAAGCTGAAGATTCCCACGGAGATCTTGGACAAACCGGGCAAGCTGTCCCCGGATGAATATGAAATCGTCAAAAAACATACCATTCTGGGTTATGAAATGCTGAAGGAGACTACAGGGGCCAATTCCCATATTACACTGACAGCACTTCAGCACCATGAGCGGAATGATGGCAGAGGCTATCCGTTGGGTCTAAAAGAAGAGCAGATTGATTCCTATAGCAAGATTGTAGCCGTTGCTGATATTTTTCATGCGATGTCCTCCAGACGCCCTTATCATGAACCGGTTCCCTTCCATACCATTGTCGATCAGATGAGAAGGGGAAGCTTTGGTGCGCTTGATCCGAATATTGTATCCGTATTTCTTGAGAATATCGTGAAGCGCACCGTGGGCCGCGAGGTGGTACTGACAGACGGGCGGATCGGTGAGATTGTCTACTTGAACCCCCATGATATTGAAACCCCTTTAGTGAAGGTTGATGACGAGTATATAGACTTGAGTAAGCTGAATACCCTTAAGATTAAAGAGATCAGTATTGAGTAACGCGTAAGATTGCTGTGTTTTAGTCAAAATAGTCTGCCAGCCCATCGGCAATCGCCTTGGCAGCCTTTTTCTGATAAGACGCTTTGCGGACGATGGACTCGTCGGAACGGTTGGTCAGAAAACCAAGCTCCACCAGCGTTGCCGGGAGGCTGTTCTCCCGCAGAATATGATAATCCCCAAAGGATAGTCCATTGCTCTTCAGGCCAATCCCTTGCCTTAGCCGGTTCTCAATGGAACGGGCCAGCCGCAGATCATTATTCTCCGAGTAGAAAAAAGTGAGGGTCCCCGATACCTTCTTCGGAGAAGAATTGTAATGAATGCTAACGAAAGCATCCGCCCGCAGCTGCTGCCCGATCTGTACCCGCCTGGCGAGGGAAGGTTTCTGGTCTCCCCGTGTACGCGTCAGCTTCACCTGCGCCCCTTTGGCTGTCAGATAATCCCGCACATAAAAAGCGGTCTGCAGCGTCAAGTCCTTCTCCATTGTGTCAAAGCTTGTGCCCAGCATACCGGGATCACTTCCGCCGTGTCCGGGGTCAATGACGATAATCTTTCCGCGGATGCTCCCGGAAATCCTGGGATTACTGCTCCCGCTGCTCCAGCTTGTACTTCCTCCGGCAATATATTGACCTGATACCCAGCCAGTCTCTCCGCTCGTGGTACGAATGCGTGCCCAATCTCCTTGACGAAGCAATACAGTAATAGAATCCCCTTCTTTCAAAGATCCCAGCACGTGATACCCGGTTCCCGGACCTCCCCTAATCCGTAGGGAAGAGGCGGTGACGTGCGCACTTCCGCCGGCACTGCCAGAGGGTTTGGCCGAGGTCTTCACGGAAGCTGCTGCTGCAGTGGTCCCCGAAGCTACGGAACTTGTTCCGCCGGTTCGTTTGAGATAATATCCGGCGACCCAGCCGGACACGGAACCAGCGCGTACTTTGAGCCAGCCGTGCTGCTCTTCTGTTACGGTGACCAGCGCTCCGCTTTTTAGTGATCCGGTGACTGACGCGCTTGCGGCTGGCTCACTGTGCACGTTCAGGGAAGAAGCGTAGACCTTTGCCGTATAGGCTCCAGCAGCATGGACTGATTCAGTCTGCAAAGTAGTGGATAGTAATAAGGTGACAGCCAGCATGGATGCAGATATTGTTTTTTTGAAATGATGTGAATTTATCTTTATTGGTTTCACGCTATAAATTTCCCTTTCTTGTTTCAGGAATAGATTAAAGGCTTATTACCCGCTCCGACAGGAGAGAAACCGCAGATAGTCAAAATTTAAATTGAAAACTGGCAAGCGTCAAACCCAGCTTACCCAGTGGTTCAGTTTATTTGCTGGGATGTTTGCGAGCTTTAGAACACAGACGTTTGCAGGGCGGTATACGATACCAACGGCTGCCCAGAAGGCGGCGGCGAATCTGATCACTTCGTTTGCCGCCCTAGGGGGACGGGATGAGCTGGATAGCGATCCTGCGGTAGAGAAGCTCCGGAATACCATCCAAACGTCTAGACTCGGGACCGTTGAGAATATTGCAGCACAGAGCAAACTGAAGGATATCTTCGCTGCGCGGGATCAGATTGCAAAGGCGCAATGGGCTTATAAGATCTATGAGGAGTTTGGAAACAAGGCACAGATGAACGCAGTGAATCGACAGGCGGAAGAAGCACGTCAGAAGCTGGAGTCCATGGAAGTAGATAAGATCCACTATGAAGCGGGGAAGGATTTGAGCGTGTATTTTAAGCAGCCCGCGGTTCAAGCGTGCGACTACGATCCGTCGATCACAACTCAACATGTACCGCTATTACAAAACGAGGAATATCTACTCCTGCTGCGGTTGGCGATGGAAAAAACCCCCGCTGGAGAAAATGCAAAAAGTCAGTTGGAGGCAAAGCGGCTGGAGATTGAGGAAGCGGAACGTCAATTAGCACTGGATGCAGAGACAGGGAAAAAGACATATAACTTTGATGAGTATACTAAAACACTCTGGGGAAATACATGGGTGCTCAGTAAAAATGGCAAGACTGATCGTGAGGCAGCGCAAGCCTCCATGGCGTATAACGAGGCCATTAAGAATGGAGAGATTAAATCCTATCAGGAGAATGTACCTGTCGATTACCTTACGGAACAAATATTAGCAGCCAAGAATGGAACTAACTATTGGACCGGTGAAAAAATATCTAAACTGCAAGCCTATGGTATAATAGTCAGCAGTTTAATCACTACTTTTCAAGGGATTGAATCATTTCGGGGGAGTCTAAAGAGGAATCTTCCGCTCCATCCCGGGGCAAATGAAATACCAGCATCCAGGGTGAAGCAGCCAAAAGTTTCGGTTCCTGAGGTAACGGTTCCCAAACCGGTGGAACCGGTGGGTAAGATTGCTGAGGGGACGGGTGAAGGTAGGCTAAAACCCACAAAGCTATCTTCTGAAAGAACCCAACTGGATTGGTTACCAGATAAATATACTGCTGTAGAAGTAAAAGGATCTGTTAAAGTGGCAGGAAAAGATGTAGATGTATCAAGAAGAGTGTACCAAATCGAGATTGATAAAAACTATGTTCCGAAAGATCCGGCCGCAGGCGGACTAACTAATAAGGAACTAATGTCGAAAGGGAAATCCCCCTATGTTGCAAAAGACGGAGTGGAGAGTAAAGTTGAACTGCACCACTTGATTCAAAAAGAGCCAGGAGGTATGGTTGAAATTGCTGAATCTACCCACGATAAGTACAGCAGTCAACTACATGGTTTGGTAGAGGATGGAAATAGCTTCAGGAATGATCCGTTACTTGAAAAACAGTATAATAATTTTAGAAGCAATTACTGGAAAATGCGTGCAAATGAAGAATAGAAAAGAGGGATACCATGAATGAGAAAATTATAAAAATGATCGAAGAACATAGTGAAGAAAGGGATTTTTTCGGAGGAGCATCAGAGGAAGATATTCTTAATGCTGAAGAAATGCTTGGTTTAAAGTTTCCTCAGAGTTACCGAGAATTTCTAAAAGAATATGGTTCAGGTGGAATATGTGGTGTTGAAATCGTAGGTGTTCAGGGAAATCTTGGGGCGTCTGTAGTAAAGGCGACTGAAAGATGGAGAAACATAGGGTTAGATATGGGGCTAATTGTGATTGAAGATTCAGGAGAATTTGTTCGATGTATGTACTCCGCTGATGTTAATGACGAAAGAGTATTTAGTTGGATTAGGGGGGGAGGAGAACTTTCCGTCCGCTATGAAACCTTTGATGATTATACAATAGATATGTTTCAGGAAGGTATTGATAACATGTAAATATGATGGTCTTGCCAGTCCCCTAGTGTATCATGTGTGGGGGGCTACCCAGTGCAGAATGAACCCTACATCCACCCAATAACACAAATAACCCATGTAATACCTGTATGAAGATTTCTCCCTTTTGGTTGTACGCACATAAGATGCTTTAATTTTATAACCTAAATAACGTTAATCCGTTACAATCAACAGGTCGATTATGGTCAGACCTGTTTTTTGTTATGTTCGCTTCCTTGCGGTTTTTTCAAATTTACCTGCATCTGTAGTCTGAAGTGATCGTTATACTGAGAAAGAAAAAAACCGCAACTTTCCCGACACTTGCAACGATGCTTACGCTGCAGGAAAGAAATTGATGTTTACGAAAACTGTCTCTGTTCCAGGTCCGCAATCACCTGTATAATTATTACATATCGGGGAAGACGACAAAGGAGTGCCGACGTGACCAGACCGAAATTATTTATTGGATCTTCCAGAGAATCCATCCGTTACGCACGGGCGATACATGAGCAGCTGAAACGGGAAGCCCAGGTCAATCCGTGGTATGCCAATGCTTTCCGGGCAAATGAATATACCATGGAAGCGCTGGAACGAAATCTTGATGAGAGTGATTTTGCCGTGTTTGTGTTCTCGCCGGATGATGTAGCCAGGATCCGCGGTAAATACTATTATGTGACCCGTGATAATACTCAGTTCGAAATGGGCTTGTTCTGGGCCCGGCTGCGGCGAAGCCGCGTGTTCTGTCTGCTTCCGGACCAGGTGCCTGTCCACAAGGATTTAATTCCGGGAGAGAATATTGAGGAGTATCATTTGCTGTCGGATCTATCCGGCCTCACCCCGCTGGAATACGAATGGCAGCATGAGAATCCGGTGGCAGCCGTAGATGTCAGCTGCGGCAAGATAATCGACAGCATTCAGGAGCTGGGAAGCTTCCGTGATCCGCAGAAGGAGCTGGAACATCTGAAGCTTGAACTTAGGCGGAAAGAAAGTATCCTTCACTTCTTCTGGCAATATAATAGTAATATGTCTATCACAGATGACAGGGAGAAATATCAGGCGCTCAGCGAGGCAATCCGCAATTCCTTTCTGCCGCCCAAGCATTGCCGGGTGATTGGCGCAGCTATGTGGCAGGCCCGAGAGCAGGAGGGGCTGGTGCAGGTGGGCGGTAATGTGGGGCGCGGACATTCCTATCCTTTTTCAATGACTGAAGAAAAGGGCTCCCGTCCGGGTGTGGTGGATGCTTTTTTAGCCAAAGAATGGACCTTTTTGCAGCGTACCGAAGTTGCTGAGGTATATATCCTATGCTATCCTTTAGGTGAGAGGCATGTCCTTTCTGTTCATTTTTCCGGAAACGACGGATTGTCTGCGGATGATCTGACCGAGGTCGTGTCGTACAACCGGGATTTGTTCCGTACCGTCAATCATTTAGTGGGAGGGGACTGACACGATGAAGAATATGAAGAATGCAGTCAGTTTATCCAGTGCTGTCCGCCGAACCGCGAACAGCAGCACCGGCAGTGAAGGCGGCAAAGGCCGCATGAAGCGAAAGACAGGAGCGGGAAGGCCCACTAAGCTGTCACCTTCGACCATGAACGTATATATTGCGCCTTCTCTTGAAGGCGGAGACGACGAATATAAGAAGCTCATCAGCGGGAAGGTTGACAATACCAAGCCTTCGTTTGCTTAACCGGTGCTTCACCAGGATAGGTCCCCAGTACATACTGGGGGCCCTCTTTTTGTGTTAAATGACCGATTCGTTTACAAAGGTTCTGAAAAGGTCGACGGAAACGCAGCCGCCAATCCTTTTTTTCCCTCTGCAGTTATAACAATGGCTCTTGTACGAGGGAGTCTGTTCACCCAATGGCGTTCCAGCAGAAGTTGAAGGATAGCAGCTCCCAAGGCCCCGGCAAGATGGTAACGCCGTTCGCTCCAGTCCAGGCATTTGGGGGCAAAGGCGCGCCTGCATTTTCTAACCTCATCCAGCTGTATTCCCAGCCTGCCCAAGACAAGTTCACCTGCGGCTGTGATGGAGAAGCCGTTTGCTTCCTCCGCTATAATCCCCTCAAGCAGCAAAGCTTCTGTTAACTGCACCCCGAATTTTCCGGCCAGATGGTCATAACAGGTTCTGGCTTCGCGCATGGCATGATCCTGTACGGAGTGGCGAAGGGAGTTAACCTTCACTGGAGGCGAGATGGATAACAACAGCTCTACCACTTGGGCGATTTCCGGACTGGTAATGCCATAATAACGGTGTCTGCCCTGGGTATGAACGGTGAGTACGCCACTTTCAGCCATTTTGTTAAGATGGAAGCTGGCGGTCTGGGGTTTGATTCCGGCTACATAAGCCAGCTCCGTGGCAGGGTGGAGTCCACCGTCCATTAATGCTGTCAATATGCTTGCCCGGGATGGTTCGCTGATCAGGGATGCCACTCGGGCAACGGCTGGATTAGCTTGCATCGTATATCCTCCTTCTGTATTCCATATTTCGATGAATATTGTAAGATCTCTATTTTACAATAGAATCGAATACACTTGCAGAGGAGCTTATAGGATGAATAATTTTGCAGAAACCCACCGAACGGTACCGATACATCCGAAAATTCTTTATTACGGGACGCCGGTCATCCTGTTGACGACACTAAATGAGGATTTAACCGTTAATATTAGTCCGATTTCCTCCTCGTGGGCTTTAGGAGATCATATTATTTTGGGACTGGGAATCAACGGGAAAGCATTGGAAAACCTCAAACGGATGCCTGAATGCGTGATCAATCTGCCGGATGCTTCGCAGTGGGAGCAGGTGGAAGGATTAGCCAGACTGACAGGGAAAAATCCGGTCCCTGTTGAAAGGAAGGGAGCCGGATTTATTTTTGAAAAGGATAAATTTGCTCATTCAGGCTTTACGCAGGCTGTATCCACTACGGTACAAACAGCCAGAATCGCCGAATGCCCGATCCAGATTGAAGCGCGGGTGAAGCATATCCGTATTCCGGAGGATTCACCGCATTTTGCTATTGTCGAAACGAAAAGCACACAGGTGCATGTCCATAAGGAACTGGTTGCCGGTGAACATCATATTCATCCGTCAAGCTGGAACCCGCTGATCTATAATTTCCGCCATTACTTTGGATTAAGTGCGGAGCTTGGTAAATCATACCGGTCGGAGACGTAAAAATTAACGGTGTTAAAGTTCACGGGCGGGCGAAATTCTGCTGCTCTTCTTGGCAATTTCTCTGCGCACAACCGGGGCTACCTCAGTAGCCAGCAGTTCAATCGCAGTAGCCACCTTATTGTAGGGAATTCCGCCAATATCCAATTGGGTCATGAAGCGGTTGTGGCCGAACAGCTCGTGCTGGTAGAGGATCTTCTCAATAATCTGCTGCGGGCTGCCGACAGCCAGAGTGTTGACCGGAGATACGAAGTGGCCAAAATCACTGCGGGAGACGCGGTATTCCTGGTTACGGCTTGGACTAATGGCATTGCGGTAGCTGTAATAGTAGGGATAATATTCATCCAGCGCCTGTTGTGAAGTCTTGGCAATGTAGCCATGGCTCGTGATGGCGATCTTCAGGTCTGCTGCTGCATGTCCGGCCGCAGCTCCGCTCTTCCGGTAAGTATTGGCAAGGTTCTGGAAAGGCTCCGGGCTGCCGCTTAGAATGGCGATGGCCATACCTATGCCGAGACGTCCAGCCTGTTCAGCGCTCTCGGCGGAGCCCCCGATGCCGACCCAGAGCGGAAGCTTCTGCTGCAGGGGACGCGGTGCGATCTCGGCATTGTGCAGCGGGGATCGGAAATGCCCTTTCCAATTCATGACTTCCTGCTGATTGAGCTGCAGCAGCAGCTCCAGATTCTCGGTAAAGAGCTGTTTGTAGTCTTCCAGTTCATAGCCGAACAGCGGGAAGGATTCCAGGAATGCCCCCCGTCCGGAGATGATTTCCGCGCGTCCGCCGGACAGCAAGTCAAGGGAAGCAAAATCCTCAAACACCCGCACCGGGTCGATAGTGCTGAGCACGGTAGTTGCGCTGGTCAGCTTGATCCGCTTCGTCACTTGAGAGATGGCGGCGAGCACCACGGGTACTGAGGAGATCACAAAGTCCAGCCGGTGATGTTCACCCACCCCGAATACATCAAGCCCCGCTTCATCAGCAAGCTTGGCGGCTTCGATGACTTCATTCATACGCTGCTGAGGGCTGATCCGCTGCCCTGTGTGGCAGTCGGTTACAATATCCCCCAATGTGTAAATGCCAAATTCAAATTCCGGTAATGTTTCTTCTATAGTATTGTTGTCCATCGTTCAAACCCCTTGTTATTTAAGTATTAGTGTTTTCCTATCCGATGTAAGGAAGAATATAAGTTATTGTATCACAATAACTTACAAAATGTAAGTACATGAGTGTAAGTTTGCAGATGTGTTGGAATCCATGATTTTACTTAGGATTAGTGTGTTGGATTTTTTTGTTTTCATCCATGGACTGCTGGTGCCCTGGGTTTTGATTTGAATTTTTTTGTGAAAAGGTGATCCAAAAATATAAACTCTGCGATTCATTAGAGTAAGCAGGATTAAGCGTATGCGCTGATGAGCGAGCGCTTCTCCAATTTGGCACCCTCTACATGAGCCCAGGTTCACCCCATTCCAAGGAGGTAAGAAGATGAAGCTGAAGAAATTGCTAGCCCCTGTACTTAGTTTGTCCCTGTTGCTGCCAGTGATGGCGAGTGCGGCAGCAGCGCCGCCCCAAGCCGTTGTGGATACACCAGCCGCCCAGCTCAGAGCGAGTCTCGATCACCTGCTGTCCGAGCATTTCGCCCTTGCGGTTACCGCGATGACCAAAGCCTATGACGGTTCCAGGGATGCTGCTGCCGCTTATCAGGCGCTGGACCAGAATGCTCTGGATATGCAGCCGGCGATTACCTCGCTGTACGGCGAAGCCGGAGGTACAGAATTTGAACGGATCTTCCGCGAACATAACAAATATACGGATGATTTGGTCAAGGCCACCAAAGCGAACGACACCGCCGCCCGTCAAAAAGCAGAGCAGGAGGTTCAGGGCTTCGTCACAGAGTTTGCTGCTTTTCTGAGTACCGCAACTGCCAGAAAACTTCCGCAAACAGCGGCAGAAGAAGCGATTCGCAGTCATGAAAATCATGTACAGCAGATATTCGATGCTTATGTAGCCGGTGATTATAACAAGGCATACACGACCTATCGCACTGGTTTTCAGGAAATGTTCACGATCAGCAAGGTGTTGTCTACAGCAATTGCCACGCAAATGCCGGATAAATTCCAGAACACCCGTCCGGATACCAAGGCTGCTGACCTCCGTTCAGCGCTGAACAGTGTAGCTGCTGAGCACTTTGCGCTCTCGGTACTGGAAATGCAGAAGCAATTCGACGGCAAAGCCGACTACCAGGCTCTCATTAACGCCGAAGCGGGCAATACAGCTGATTTCAAAGCGGCTGTTGCCTCGATCTACGGCGCTGCTGGCGGGGATGCTTTTGAACAGATTTGGGTGGGCAACCATATCACTGCCCAGAGCGATTATGTGAATGCAGTGAAGAACAAAGATGCTGCCGCGCGTGCAGCCGTTCTGGCACGGATCGACGGCTTCACTATGGAACTGGGCAAATTTCTGGGCACTGCAACGGCCGGGAAGCTGCCGGCAAGTGCGGCACAGACTGCATTGAAGGCCCATGAAGGTCAGGTGCAGAGCACGTTGGACCAGTATGCTGCCGGAGATTATACGGCCTCTTATACCACAAACCGTGCAGGCTATAAAACGATGTTCGGCGTAGGATTGGCCCTGTCGGGAGCGATTGTCGCACAGTTCAACGACAAGTTCCAGGAAGCAGCAATTCCCGCCAGCATGACCACGGTATGGATGAAGCTGAACAGCAAAGAACTGAACATTAACAGAATTGTAACGATGATGGATACAAAACCTTCGAATAGGAGTGGTACAACATATATCCCGCTGCGTTACCTTGGTGAGGGCATTGGAGCAAAAGTGAAATATGATCACCAGACCCGCACCGTATGGGTAATGGCGGGCAATGATACGTTGAAGTTCTGGATTGACAGAAATGTAATGGAAGTCAATGGTATGCAAAAATCTGTCGGCGCCAAAGTCATCATTAACAAAGACGGCAGAACGATGGTTCCTCTTCGCTTCATTGCTGAACTTCTGCAATGGAATGTAACCTGGAACCAGACGGAAGGTCTGATTACGCTGATGAAAGAGATGTAAAACTAAGGGGGGAATCCTCTCAAAAGACTCTCCTAAGCCCGGATGTGCGTGAACCTGTTCAGCTTGCTGCTGCGAGGCACATGGCCTTCGGGCTTTTTTTTTGCTACCAAGGAAGATATGATAAGCTTTAGAGCAAGCCATAAGAATTTTACGGGAGGCATTATGGAACAGCAAGGGATTTGGGCAATAAGTATTTTTCTGCTTACATACGGGCTGATTATTTCGGAGAAGGTTCACCGCACGATTGTGGCGATGCTGGGAGCCTTGATTATGGTTGGGGTAGGCATTGTCTCGCAGGAAACAGCGCTGGAGCATATTGATTTCAATACGCTTGGCCTGCTGGTAGGAATGATGATGATGGTGGGGATTACCGCGGAGACCGGCTTGTTTAGTTATGTGGCGGTAAAGGCAGCCAAGGTGGCCAAGGGTGAGCCTAGGCGAATATTAGTGGCACTGGTCGTAGTGACTGCACTGGCCTCGGCGTTTCTTGATAATGTGACCACGGTTCTGCTCATGGTGCCGATTACCTTCAGCATTACGAGACAGCTGCGGATTAATCCAATACCGTTTCTGTTATCACAAATCGTTGCCTCGAACGTTGGCGGTACAGCGACGCTGATTGGGGATCCCCCGAATATTATGATTGGCAGCGCCGTAAAGGAACTGACATTCATGGCGTTTATCAGCAACCTCACTCCGGTGATCCTGATTATCATTCTGGCATATTTGCCGCTGTTCCTGCTCATGTTCGGCAAGCAGCTCAAGACCTCACCCGAGCTGCAACAGAGGGTCATGGAGATGGATGAACAGGCGATGCTTAAGGACCGCAAGCTGCTGCGCAAGTGTCTGTGGGTGCTGGGACTGACGATTCTTGGGTTCTTCCTGCATCAGTCGATACATCTGGAGTCGGCAACAGTGGCGCTGGCTGGAGCTTTTGTACTGCTTCTCCTGGCTGGGGGAGAAAAGATGCTGCTTAAAGCCTTTAAGAGTGTGGAATGGATTACGATATTTTTCTTTATCGGTCTGTTTGTGCTCGTGTCCGGCCTGGTGGAGACGGGTGTGATCGCACAACTGGCAGGCAAAGCGATGGAGCTTACCGGCGGGAATCTGGTGGCCAGTTCAATGCTGATCTTATGGCTGAGCGCGCTGGCCTCGGCTTTTCTGGACAACATTCCTTTTGTGGCAACGATGATTCCTCTGATTCAGGAGATGGGAACGTTGGGTATCCATAACCTGGAGCCTTTATGGTGGAGTCTTGCACTCGGGGCATGTCTGGGAGGGAACGGGACGCTGATTGGCGCAAGTGCGAATCTAATTGTAGCAGGCCTTGCGGCAAAAGAGGGACATCCGATCACCTTTATGAGATATTTGAAATTCGGCTTTCCTCTGATGCTGCTGTCCATTGTAATCTCAAGCGTGTATATCTATCTGAGGTATCTGGTCTAACCTTTGCCATTTGATTAGTATTCCAACTGATCTGGTTAATTTTACTGTATACGCAGAAGCTGGATAATATTATACTTAAGAGAACTGGCCATTTCTTTCAGCAGGTGGAGTTCTCCCCACACTAACAAACACATACACAAAAAATAATGCTGGGGGAAATTGAATGAGCACTACGGAACTTACTAGCCAACTATCCAGTTATACAGGAAGACTGCTTCGGGAGCGTTTCGGGAAAGGACCCGAGTCTATCCATGCATCTATAGGGAAGCAATGCATAGCCCTGCATATACGTAATTTTATCGGACCTGTGGAGCGGTTTCTGCTGAACAAGGAAGAGGAACAGGCTTTCCGGTACACACGTGAACTTTTAATGAAATCGCTGCTTCCAGAGCTTTCAGCGTACCTGAAGGACATGATGGCTATTGAGGTCGGCGAGCTTTTTTACGATTGGGGGATACATAACGCTTCAGGAATGATCGTTGCGCTCATAAAGCAGGATGGAGCAGAAATTGACGATTATGCTGGACGGGATGAGGTTCATGCCCAAATTAACGAGGTAAGCAGAAAGGTGCAGAAGGAGCCGGTATATACTGATTCCTGGTGGCTGGGCCCCCGCACCCTGATTATTAAGCGTGAAGGTATTCTGATTCCTTTGGAGAAGGAATTAATTGGACTTGGTTATGAGAACACACTCAAAACAACCAAACGCAAGATGGAAAAACGATACTTGGAGGATACCACCACGATTGCGCCGATGCTCGGCAAAGAGCTTGCCGACATTTATGTGGATTGGGATTTCGACAAAGATACCAGCGTAATAGCCTATACTTTTCTATAATCACCATCATATGAGGCGGAAATGAGTCGGACATGCGAATGAGCCGAACATGAGCCGGAGAAGGGGGATTGATCCCCTTTCTTCGGCTTTTTATTTTTTCTGCTGTCTCATAGGGAGAGTTACGCTGGATATTTAGGGGGACATGCTGGTGGATCGTAAGCAGACAGTGCTGTACGTGGAAGATAATCAACTCAATATGGCTTTAATGCATCATATCTTCAAAAAAAATCTGCCCTCCGTACTTCTGCTAAAAGCTGAGACGGCAGCGCTGGGTCTGCAGATCGCCCGGCGGGCACTGCCGGATCTGATTATTCTGGATATTGGCCTGCCCGACCTGAATGGATATGAAGCGATGGACCGGCTGCAAAATGATGAATTAACACGTCCGATACCGGTGCTGGCGATCAGCGCCTTTGCCCAGAGATCTGATATCGAACGGGCTCAAAATGCAGGATTTTCCGGTTATATGACCAAGCCGTTTCAGGTAAAAGCCCTTACAGAGGCTGTGGAGAAGCTTTTAGCCGGAATTGACTGATGCTACAGACATTTCAGGGGAGAAGAACCAGCTTAGATTATCATTTGACATTCACCCGATAATGCAAGATATTAATACTGAAGATTTTAACTAAAATTCTTGCGTTTGATACTCCACAAACGGGCGGTGAAATTACATGTCAAAACAACATGCAGAAGCATATTCCCACTTTGGATATGCATGCAGAACGGGAGTGGTTGGAGTAGCTTTCCTTTCCATGGACGAGCATTGGACCAGCGTAAATCCGGCGGTAACCTCGCTGCTCGGGTTTACGGAGGAACAGCTCCTGGGACAGCATTTCAGAGAGCTTCTATACGGGGATTCACTAGGGAAATATATTAAGATGGCAGGTGCTCTAGACGCTGGAGAGACACCTTTTTTGGAGTGCGAAATTAATTTGTCCGCCGCCTCCGGATCGCCGGTGCCGGTGCTGCTCCATATGACACTTGTGAGCGATCCCTCGACGGGAAAAAAGCTGTATTATCTGCTGCATCTGGCGGAGCTGGTTGCTGAAGCAGAAAGTGATGAGCTGGGTTCTCATACAGACGTGCTGTATAAACAGATTGTGGCCAATATTTCCGATGTGGTCTACTATGCAACACCGGACAGTATTTGCAGGTACTGTTCACCTTCGGTAAGGGAGGTGCTCGGCTACGATCCCGAACAGCTGGTGGGCCGGGATATCCGCGGGCTAATCCATCCTGATGATCTTGAGGGGCTGGATTTTCCTGAAACTCAGGATTTTCAGAGGGTTCAGATCCGGATTCAACATGCCGACGGCCGCTATTTGTGGATTGAGTTCACCCTTCGCCTGATCGAAGAGGGATCCCGGCACAGCGTACTCGCTGTCGGACGGGATGTGACGGAACGCAGGATTGTGGAACAGAAGCTGCAGGAATCCGTCGAAAGATATACATCCCTTAAAAAGTATAACCATGATGCGATTATTTCCCTTGACCTTGAGGGTAGAATTATTAACGGGAATGAGAAAGCCTGCCAGCTTACTGGCTACAGCATTCCGGAGCTGGTTGGTATGAATGTGGGCCGGATTATCGGGGAAGACCATCTGGAGGAAGTGATTACCTATCCCCAAAAAGACGGCTACGCTGAGGTGAATATCGGCCATATCTGGCATCGGGAGGGGCATTCTGTAGAGGTGCTGACGACCATTGCCCCGATTATTATCAATAACATCACAGTAGGATTCTATATTATCGTTAAGGATATTACCGAACAGAAGAAGCTGCTGATTGCCAAAGAGTCTGCCGAAAAAACAAACCGCGCCAAAAGCGAGTTTCTGGCGATGATGAGCCATGAGATTCGTACGCCCATGAACGGTGTTATCGGGATGACGGACCTGCTGCTGGATATGTGTGAACCGGGTTCACAGCAAAGAGAGTACTTGGATATCATCCGTCAAAGCGGCGATACCTTGCTAGCAATCATCAATGATGTGCTGGACTTCTCCAAAATCGAGGCAGGCAAAACCGTCCTGCATGAAGAGCCGTTTATGCTGATGACCTGTGTAGATTCTGTGCTAGAGCTGCTGCAGCATAAAGCAGACAAGAAAGGCCTGAAGATTGACATGGACATCGGTCCGGATGTACCGCACCATCTGATTGGTGACGGTGACAGGCTGAAGCAGATCCTGCTTAATTTGGTGGGGAATGCCGTGAAGTTTACTTACAGCGGAGGGATAAAGGTAAGGCTAAGGACAGCAGCAAGAGCCGAGGGAAAGGTGACGCTGGAATTCACAGTGGCCGATACCGGTATTGGGATTCCCGAGCGTTCGCGCAGCCGGCTGTTCGAGCCCTTCTATCAGCTTGATCATTTCATGAACCGGCGCCATGAGGGGACAGGATTGGGACTAGCCATTACCAAGCAGCTTGTGGAACTGATGGGCGGCACAATCGCTCTGGATACTTCAGTGGAGTCAGGATCATCCTTTGTGTTCACAGTCGTGCTGCATGAAGAAACAGGCAGGCAGTCTGGTACAGAGACTGGCAAAGAAGGGACTGAACCGCTTTCGGGCGGACATCCCTTGCGGATTCTCGTGGCTGAGGACAACGAGATCAATCAGATCGTATTGCGTAAAATTCTGGAGAAACGCGGTTATTCCGTCGATGTTGCGGGAGACGGGCTGCAGGTCATGCAGATGGTTCGCGGGAAGAGCTACGATCTTATATTTATGGATGTGCAAATGCCGCGCATGAACGGTCTGGAAGCCACACAGGCGATCAAAGAAATGCTGCCGCCGGAGAAGCAGCCGGTGATCATTGCCGTTACTGCCAATGCGCTCAAGGGAGACCGCGAGCTATGCCTGGCTGCCGGAATGGATGAATATATCAGCAAGCCGCTGAGAAGTGAGACCGTAAGCACTATGTTAGGCAAGTTTTTCTGAAGATGGGCTGCGGAACCGTATATAAATCATTGTACTGCATTAAAGCTGAGATGCGGTGAATGGATATCTTGCATGTGTTATCTATTTTGTTTAAGATAGCAGAAACTGGTACAAATGTAGTGCCAGCCATAATGAAATGATGATGACGAAGAGAGTAAGCGCGAGAAACGGATCTTAACAGGGAAGGTGTGCCGGAGACTGAGAGCACCCTCAAGAGACGATTTGCGCCGAAGTTCACTTCCGAGTTGGCCCCTGAAGTACACTGCTGCAGCAGGTATGTGTAGGACGGCCCGCGCTCCGCGTTACCGGGTATAAGACAGAGTTGATTCCAGCCGGGCTTGAAGGTGTTTTTTGCCGAAGCTTCAGAATGGATTAATTTCTAAATTAGGGTGGTACCACGGCTCCTCGTCCCTTGCGACGGGGGGCCTTTTTGCGTTCATATTTTAAATTCAACTGACAAGAAGGAGTGGAAGGTAATGAGCAACGTGGAACTTAATGGGCTGAGAGCCCGCCTGGATGAGATCAATGGACAACTGCTGGAGTTAATCTCCGAGCGGGCCCAGGTTGTGCAGGAAATTGGAGCGGTAAAAGAAAAACAGGGTGTGCCAAAGTTCGATCCCGAACGGGAAAAACAGATGCTGGAGAAGCTGGTGGCAAGCAACAAGGGTCCTTTCACAAGCGGAACGATCCGCACCCTCTTCAAGCAGATTTTCTCTGCATCGCTTGATCTGCAAAGTACGGAGCATAAAAAGTCCCTGCTGGTAGCCCGGAAAAACCACGCGGAGGATACCGTTATCGTTCTGCCGGGTAATGTTACGGTCGGCGGATTATCGTCGTTGATGGTGGCAGGTCCATGCTCCGTGGAGAGTGAGCTGCAGACCCGTACCGTTGCTGCCGCTTTGCAGAAGGCTGGTGTAAAGGTTATGCGCGGCGGAGCCTTCAAACCCCGTACCTCCCCTTATGATTTCCAGGGACTTGGAATGGATGGCCTGAGAATTCTGCGGGAAGCAGCTACGGAGTACGGTCTTCTCACCATTAGTGAAATTGTAGACCCCCGCCATATTGAAGAGGCCCTTGATTATGTGGATGTGATTCAGGTTGGCGCGCGGAATATGCATAACTTCGAACTGCTCAAAGCAGTAGGCGAAGTGAACAAGCCGGTGCTGCTGAAGCGCGGACTATCGGCTACGCTGGATGAATTCATCCATGCGGCGGAATATATTATGTCCCGGGGCAATATGGAAATTATGCTGATTGAACGCGGTATCCGCACCTATGAGAAAGCGACCCGCAATACGCTTGATATCTCGGCCGTGCCGATTCTCAAGCAGGAATGCCATTTGCCGGTGCTGGTCGATGTGACCCATTCAACCGGACGCAAGGATATTCTGATCCCTTGTGCCAAGGCTGCTCTCGCCGCTGGAGCCGACGGCATTATGGTAGAAGTTCATCCTGATCCGGCTACTGCGTTGTCCGATGCCGCGCAGCAGCTGAACATTGAGGAGTTCAATACGTTCTTCAATGAAGTAAAAGCTTCCGGGTTGTACCGCTAAAACCGCTGAATCTGTCAAACTCAAATTTGAATATATAGAATTTGGACGGATAGTGCAGTTAAGACGAGGATAACGCAATAAACAACGCTTACAAGAGCAGATTGAACTTTTGTGGAGGTTATGGATGGTCAGGTACAATTAAGTAGCATTGGAGCTGCACCGGACCCGGGACTATACAGAAAGTGCCTCATCCCATAACAGTCACAGGAGGAACAAAAGATTTGAAGCAGCTTAGTTTGAAGAACGTGTGGTTTTTGAACACGAGGAACGATGTTTTGTCCGGGATGACGGTGGCTATTGCCCTGATCCCGGAAGCGATTGCCTTTTCTATACTTGCGGGAGTCAGTCCCATGGTAGGCCTGTACGCTTCGTTCTGCATTGCGGTGGTTACGGCTTTTGCGGGTGGAAGGCCGGGTATGATTTCGGCAGCTACGGGGGGCATGGCCCTTTTGGTCGGTAGCCTGGTGCTGAACCACGGCATAGAGTACTTGTTTGCAGCTACCGTGCTGGCCGGAATCATTCAAATCCTCATGGGGATGCTGAAGCTTGGGAGATTTATTACCTTTTTGCCGCAGCCGGTGATGACCGGTTTTGTGAATGCGCTGGCGATTCTGATTTTTATGGCGCAGTTGACGCATTTCAGCGGACAAGGGTGGGTAATGTATGCTCTGGTGGCACTCACGCTGCTTATTATCTATACGGTTCCCCGTTTCACTAAGGCGGTGCCTTCGGCACTAGTGGCGATTATAGTGGTGTCCGTGCTCAGCATTGTTCTGGATCTGGATGTGAGAACCGTAGGTGATATGGGAGAGATCACGTCGGCTTTGCCAGTATTCCACCTGCCGGTGCTTCCGTTTACCCTGGATACACTGCTGATTATTTTACCTTATTCGCTGTCGCTTGCCGTAGTAGGACTGCTGGAATCATTGATGACCGCGACCCTGATTGACGATATTACTGGCACCGGGAGCGATAAGAACCGTGAAGCAAAGGGTCAGGGTCTGGCGAACATAGTCACCGGCTTCTTTGGGGGCATGGCTGGCTGCGCGATGATCGGCCAATCTATGGTGAATATGAAATCGGGCGGCCGCAGCCGGCTGTCGACCCTTGTGTCCGGAATTTTTCTGCTGTTCCTGATTCTGGTTCTGGGCGATGTGGTGAAGCAGATTCCCATGGGAGCTCTGGTTGGGGTGATGTTCATGGTATCCATCAGTACCTTTGAATGGAAATCACTAACTTCATTGACGAAGGTTCCGTTAAGCGATGCTCTGGTTATGCTCGTCACCGTGGTTACGGTGGTTGTCACCGATAATCTCTCGATTGGTGTATTGTTCGGTGTCCTGCTCAGTGCCCTTACCTTTGCCTGGAAAATCGCCTCCATCCGTATGACTATTCATACAGCGGCGGTCTCTACCCGGTATACGGTGCATGGTCAGCTGTTCTTCGGCACAACAAGCCAATTCATCCATCATTTCATGGTGGACAGCGATCCGGAGCAGATCATTATTGATTTCACCCATTCGCATGTATGGGATCAGTCCGCAGTAGATGCAATGGCCAAGATCATATCCAAGTATCAAGCTATTGGCAAGAAAGTAACCCTTACCGGTTTGAACGAACAAAGCGCGCTGCTGGTAAAACGGATCGGATTGTCACCATCTGGCGGTCATTAGTTGAATGATGTTCATTGAGAGGTTTTCTCCAATGCCAGATACCTGGCTGCGGAGAGGGCTTCTTTTTTTGTCTTTTGCCCGTATCTTCTGTATATCATCTGCATCGCGGCAGGGAACATAGCCATCCAAAGGGGGATACCGGCTCGGCTGTGAAGGGTACGATTAGCAGCTACAACATGAAAATTGCCAGCGGCGAGTCGGATAGACCCGGCAGATCCGGGAGCTGACCGATCTTCAATTGGAGAAAATCAAAGAAGTGAAGTGTACAAGGCTTCAAAGGTTATCCGCGCAAACACGAATGATATGCGGGGCCATCCGCCAGGTGAAAGTGCAGGCAAGGTCTTGTTAACTATAATTAGACTAAAGGGACGCCCGCCCGCACAGCTTTCCAAAGTGCCTTACTATTGGTATGATTACAAGGAATGCGAACGTCTACTACCGATTATCATGGAGGAATTAATAATGAGCGAAAACAAATTATCCGGGATTATTGACCATACGCTGCTGAAGGCGGATGCCCGTAAAGAAGATATCATCAAGCTGGCGGAAGAGGCCAAAACCTATACATTCGCTTCAGTTTGCGTGAATCCGGCGTGGGTTGCTACTGCTTACGAGGTATTGAAGGATACACCTGAAGTGAAGGTCTGCACGGTTATCGGGTTCCCGCTGGGCGCTTCGACACCGGAAACCAAGGCATTTGAGACCACGAATGCGATTTCGAACGGTGCGGGAGAAGTGGACATGGTCATCAACATCGGAGCATTGAAGGATGGCGACAACGAGCTGGTGAAGCGAGATATCGCTGCGGTAGTCGATGCAGCTCGCGGTAAAGCGCTGACCAAAGTGATTATTGAGACCTGCCTGCTTACAGATGAAGAGAAAATCCGCGCCTGCAAGCTCGCTGTAGAAGCCGGAGCCGATTTCGTGAAAACCTCGACCGGATTCTCCACAGGCGGTGCGACTAAGGAAGATATTGCATTGATGCGTGCGACTGTAGGTCCTGATATTGGTGTCAAAGCTTCCGGCGGCGTGCGCAGCGCAGAAGATGGGCTGGTTATGGTTGGGGCAGGCGCAACCCGCATCGGCACCAGCGGCGGAGTGGCTATTGCCAAAGGCGAACAGAGCCAGAGCAACTATTAATTGCAGTTAGTTTCAAAAAAAGCGGCTGCGGCGTCATTGTATCAGGGACGCTGCAGCCTTTTTTTATTGCATGAGAATTAATAGGATTCTCTAGGGAATGAGAAGGCGGAGAAGAGGTCATTGACGAAGATGAATTACCCTGTTATTGAAACAGATAGACTGAGGTTAAGAGTACTTACGCTGGAAGATAATGAGGCTGTATTCCAGCATTTCTCGGATGAAGAAGTAACGCGCTATATGGATATTCCGCCCTGCCGGGATATTGCCGAAGCCGATGAAATGATCCAGTTTCACATCGACGATTCGGGTTGCCGCTGGGGAATATTCGATAAACAGCAGGAGCGAATGGCGGGAACCTGTGGATATCATTGCTGGAGAACTGGACCCCCAGGCACAGCGGAAATTGGCTACGATCTGTCCAGAGCCTTCTGGGGCAAGGGTCTGATGACGGAAGCACTTCATCCGGTGATCCAATTTGGATTTGAACAGATGGGGCTTGAGGTCATCGAAGCTACAGTTGATCCCGGGAATGACAGATCCATACGCCTGCTGATGGCGTTGGGGTTCTCTAGAGAGGCGGAGCTTGTAGATAATCTGGTATATTTCTTTTTGCGGCGAAATCAATTTACCGGATGACTACTTTTGCCGCTTACGCAGCTTCATCAGAAGATGGAATTCCGAAGGAGAGGCTTGAGTTTGGCTTCGATACATTTGAGAACGCTTACCATGGCGGGATGTTGCGAATCACAGTTCTTCTCAACTGAATAAAACACATTGGAATAATGAGATATTTTTCTTCCCAAATAACATAGATTGTGAGAGAATAGGTACAATTCTTAGTTGTTAAGGTTTACCATCATACAGATCAAGGGAGGAAAACCCATTGTCAGAAGATCGCAAGCTGTCATTTGAAACGTTAGCCGTGCATGCAGGCCAGGAGATTGATCCTACTACCTTCGCACGTGCAGTGCCGCTCTACCAGACCACTTCCTACGGATTCCGTGACGCCGAGCATGCCGCCAATTTGTTCGCGCTGAAGGAGTTCGGCAACATCTATACCCGTCTGATGAATCCGACCACCGATGTTTTTGAGCAGCGTATTGCTGCACTGGAAGGCGGGGCGGGTGCGCTTGCGACAGCTTCCGGGTCAGCGGCAATTTCTTTTTCCATCCTTAATATTGCCGGGGCCGGAGATGAGATTGTCTCTTCTGCCAGCCTGTATGGCGGTACTTATAATTTGTTCTCCACTACACTTCCGAAGCTGGGAATCAAGGTGCACTTTGTGGATTCAGATGATCCGGAGAACTTCCGCAGTGCGATAACGGACAAGACAAAGGCCCTGTACGCCGAAACCATCGGCAATCCGCAGGGAAATGTGCTGGATATCGAAGCGGTGGCGGCTATCGCCCATGAGCATGGAATCCCGCTGATTGTGGACAATACGTTCCCAAGTCCGTACTTGCTTCGTCCTATTGAATTTGGTGCAGATATTGTTGTCCATTCTGCTACCAAATTTATTGGCGGACACGGAACCTCCATTGGCGGGGTGATTGTGGACAGCGGCAAGTTTGATTGGAAGGCAAGCGGACGATTCCCCGGCCTGACCGAACCTGATCCAAGCTATCACGGACTGGTCTATGCGGAAGCTGTAGGACCTGTTGCCTATATCATCAAAGCACGCGTACAATTGCTGCGTGATTTGGGTGCAGCGATCTCGCCGTTCAACTCCTGGCTGCTACTGCAGGGCCTAGAAACCCTTCATTTGAGAATGGAGCGTCACAGTGAGAATGCACTGAAGGTAGCCCGCTATCTGGAGCAGCATGAAGCTGTGGACTGGGTCAGCTATGTGGGACTTCCAAGCCATCCATCGTATGAGCTGGCCCGGAAGTATCTGCCCAAGGGGCAGGGGGCTATTCTTACTTTCGGAATTAAGGGCGGAGCGGCTAACGGGGTTAAGCTGATTGAGAGCGTGAAGCTGTTCTCCCACTTGGCCAATGTCGGTGATTCCAAATCGCTCATTATTCATCCGGCGAGCACCACGCATCAGCAGCTTTCGGATGAGGAACAGATTGCCGCGGGGGTTACCCCGGAATTAATCCGGCTCTCCATCGGTACAGAATCCATCGACGATATTCTATATGATCTGGAGCAGGCCATCGCAGCCAGCCAACAATAAGTCAGAGTGTGTACAGGCCACTATCCAAATACGCAATCGTTCATCGATCGGTGAGCGGCGTAATGGGATAGTGGCCTTTTTCATGAAATGTAGCTGCTGCTTATCCGCTTAAATAATGCAGGATATCACTTGCGCTGTATGCCTATTCCTTAAAAAGGGATCGGCGGCAGAGTTACACTTTCCCCCGCATTGTTCCCCTAATAAATTGGTAACGCTTGCATATTTTGCTGCGGGTTCCCGTATTTATAAGATGAAGTATGCAGACGATGCCGGTGGTGGTCTGAAGCCCGAAGGAAGCCGGCAGCAATCCAAAGCTAAAAAGGTGGGTGCGGAAATGAAGGGTGAACGCGAGCAGGAGCATAACCGGAATAAGGAAGAGCGTCCGTTCAAGTATCTTGCCGGAGATCGGGCAATTGGGGTAGAAATGAGCCAATCTGCGTCTGTGGCTTCCGCAGCTGCAGAGTTTATTGCTGAAGGAGAGCGCACAAGCTTAATCGAGCCGATGCACCGTGTTTATTTCAGACGTCCGGGTGAACGTCCGGCTTTTTTGGTGCTGCGGGATGGGCGCGAGGAGCGGACGGTTCTGCGGGATGAACCTGGAGCGTTGCCTGCGGGCCCCTGCTTGATCCGCAGCGGGGAGTGGCTGTTTGCTCCTGAGGTGAACGAACTCTACGCGGGCTGGCTGTTCAGCGAAACCGCCGAGCAGGAGGAACGGATTCTGCAGCGGATCTATTATCGGTTGCGTGCATCAGCAGCAGCACTGCTGGAGTCGGCGGACGGGGCCTGGGCCGCCGTTACGCTGCCCTTCATGCCGGAGCTGGCCGATCAGCCGGCCAGGCAGGCTGCGCTGCAGGATGCGCAGCTTGAGGCGCTTTTCGCTTCGGTCGCGGAGCGCCAGCGCCTGGGCGGCGACTGCCGCGTGGACCTGCTGGCGCCGTATCCCGCCAGCGCAGCCGAATTCGCGGCGCAGCGCGAATTCATCGAGGGCGTGGCCGAACAGACCCTCGGCCACGCTTACGCGGCGGCGTGCCGCATCGGGGCGATGATTCCGCCCGATGTGGAGCGCGCCGCCGCGGGGGAAATCGCGCGCATCGCCGATTTCCTGGTGCTGGACGGCGCGGCAGGTGAAGCCGCGCCGGAAGACGCCGCCGGAGGCTTCGCCAAGGCGGCGGAAGAGATCCTGGCCGCCGTGCAGCGCGTGAAGCCGGCGGCGGTACTGCTCGCCGCCGGTGCCCCGGCGGCGTATGCGCTGGCCGATCTGTACCGGATCGGCTTCGGCGGGATCTTTTGCAGCGCGGGCCAGCGGACAGAAGCGCTGCTGCGGGCAGCCTGCCTGACCTGGATGGCCCGGCAGGATCAGGCTAAGCCAGCCGCCGGAGGATGGCTGAGCAGCTAGTCCAGCTATGTGTTGATAACACACACTTTAACAAGGAAACCCGATCTCTTCTGCGGCTGGTGCAGGAAGAAATCGGGTCTCTTTTTATTTAGGGAATGATGATCTGCTGCTGCGAATAAAAGCTGAATCGGCCAAAGGAGGGGTTCTCTCCGAAACAACGGCAGAAATGCCGTTGTTGAAGCGCCGCAGGTGGATCTGCTCCGTAACAACGGCAGAAATACCGTTGTTGAAGCATCGCAGGTGGATCTGCTTCAGCCCAGGCCATTATCGTTGGAAACACTCCCGTTGAAATTCAGCCTTTGTCTGCAAGCTCCTGCCGCATCCTGCTTTAATCCAGCCGCACCGTAGCGCCTGCGGATATCTGGCGGGGTTGGTCCTCTGCCGTGATCCATACATCCACTGCTGACGGATTATACACGATGGCTTGGGAAGCGGAGAAGCGCAACCCCCGTACAGCAGACAGATAGTCGGCAATCTCGATATTGGTCGCATACCAGATCTCCTGACGACCGCCCATCAGGCCGGCGAACTGTTCTAATTCCTCCCAGTTGTGATTGTCGTTGAATTCATAGCTGTGCCCCCAGACATATAGGAGCTGCATCCGCGAATGTCTGGGCTTCTCCTCCAGGAATCGTTGTCCGAGCGGCAGCATATCACGGTGATGACAGGTGGGGTGCCAAGCCAGCAGATGATCCGGCAAGGTGAAGCCGCCGTGGGATTGCACAGTGCGTGCATACTCGATTCCCAGTGCAGGAAGAATGCTCAGCACCTCATCACTGTAGTCACCGAACGGATAGGACATACCTCTCACGGGATAGCCCGCAAGGGTTTCCAGATGCCCGCGGTCCTTCAGAATTTCTTCAGCAATGCCCGCCCGGGGGGTCATGGAGAGAAAGGGATGAGTGCTGGTATGTGCGGATATTTCATGACCCTTGTAAAGGGATGACACTTCTTCTCCGAGGATATAGCTTTCCTTGCCGAAAAACCCTGAATTCAAATGAAAGGTGCCCTTCAGACCCTGCCGGTTCAGTATCGCCACAAGCTGTCTGTCATAGATTCTGCCGTCATCCCAGCTCGTTGTTAGCGCTTTAGTAACACCGCCCGGAAAAAGATCAAGCTTGACTTTCATAACATTTCAACCTCCTGATTATTCAATGATTTCATTATGAACAATGCCAGAGACGGCGGCTATTAGCAAGATTCTTGTACATAGACGGCCTGCAATCACAGCCCCGCCTTATGCACCCGATATTCCGAAGGCGAGCACTGGAACACTTTTCTGAATTGCCTGGAATAATAGTTGTGATCCCGGAAGCCGCTGTCCATTGCCACCTGAGAGATGGACAGCTCTGGATTGCGCAGCAGCGTGCAGGAGTAGTCCAGCCTTTTGCGGATAACGTAATCCATAGGTGTCGTATGATAATTCCGGGTGAATACACGGAGGAACTGGCGCTTGGACATATAGGCCAGATCGGCCAGACCCTGCAGAGAAACAGGCTGCAAAAAATGCTCCTCAATATAGGTGATCGCCTCCCCGATCCGCAGTGCCTTGTTCTCGGTCCCGCCGCCATTCTGCCGGTAATACCGTGACAGCGTGCCGACGAGCGCCGTGAAATAGGTGCGGATCATCAGCCGGTAGCCGTCAATTTGCCGGTCATGCTCCTCCAGAATCCGGTCCAGCAAAAGATTCACCTCATCAAGCTGAGCAGGCTGCAGAGCGAGCATGCCTTTGAAGAACATTTCCTTGCGGAAAAAGGGCTCCAGATAAAACAGTGCCTGGAATCCCGGGAGAAGCTTAAGCTCTGGCAGCTGGAGCAGCTGGTCGGGATGGAACATGACATTGACGTATTGAATATTCTGCACATTTTTGTAGCCGTGGGAAATATCACTGTGTATAAAAAATACCTGACCCGCAGAAACGGGGTACTCCTTTCCTTCAATGATATGAATTGCGCTTCCCTCCAGAATGACCACCAGTTCCGAGAAATCATGGCAGTGCACATAATAATCATGCGTCAGCGGGCATTTTTGAATACGGAAAGTGAAGCCGGGTTCGAGTCCCAGATCTCGTGCATAGAGTTTTTTTGTCATGTCGTTATTATGCTAAAGATGGTCCTGATCGTCAAGGAAGCGGCCCGCCGGATGCGCTACTCTGAAGAGGAAGATGACATAAGGCTGGAGGGTGACTATGCAGCGCTGTTTATACAGGGCCGAGTGCAGGGAGGGCGGGATTCCAGAGCTCTTTTTTCAATCCCGGCTCCCATTGCTGAATGAACGAATGGAAATGCTGGATATTTCGCGGCTAAGCGTATTCCAGGAAGGGAACGAGCTGTTTCTTTATTACGAATGCGGCGGAGAGCGGCATGAACCGGAGCGGCTGTTTGCAGATGGGGAGGAGCTGCTCAAGGTCTGGCCGGGAGGACAGCAGCCCAGATGGTGGGTGCCCATGATGGACATTTTCCACTACCAGCAGCCGGTTTCCGGGCAGCATTGGAAGCGCACTCAACAGGAGAGTGCTCCCTTTGGACGGGTGGCGCTTTTGAAGCCGGAGCAGGTTTCAAGCTATATCTATTATCACTATCAATATCAGGAGGAGCGCCCGGGAGACGGTGACAAATATGGAATCATCGGACTTCATGAGAACCTGCTGTTCTTTTATGCCGAGCTGCCCAGTACGGTGGAGCCGGCGCCTTATGCGGGAAAGCTCGCAACGAATCTCAGACCGGATCAATGGGGGGAAGTAATGGACCCGCATTTTATGAAATGGATGGATGCCCCGGCTGACCAGGAAATTTGGAAAAAGCTCACTATCGTGCTTAACGTACCGGTCCCAGCCGGCAAAAAGGAGAGTGAATAGAGGATGCACACCTCGTTATGTTTAAACGGTGAATGGGATTTCATGCCGCTCTACGATCAGCCGCTCTGCCGGACACTTCCTGAGAGACTGGTGTATGAAGCCCGCAAGATCCAGGTTCCTTCAAGCTGGCGCCACAGCTATCCGCAGCCATTCGGCAGAAGGTTCGGGGAAATCGCGGAGTATGGGTTCGCCCCGCTGGATGTATACGGCTATCCAAGCGAATGGGATGCAGCGGAGGCCGGTGTGCTGCACCGGTCCTTTCAGATCCCGGAGGACATGCTGGGGCAGCGGGTGGTCCTGCGTTTCGATGGAATGATGCAGAAAGCGGCTGTATATCTGGACCGGGAGCGGATCGCCATCTGGGAGGACGGGTATCTGCCCTTGCGGCTGGATATCAGCACCAGGGTGAAGCCAGGTCAGGAGCAGCACCTGCATGTGGTCTGCGGAAGCTTTGATCAAACGGTGCTTCCCTCCGGGGATAAGAAGATTACGGGCCTTGCCGGCTCCTGGTTCGGCAGGATCTCAAGGGGGATATGGCAGGATGTATTCCTCGAAGGCTATCCGCCTGTAACGCTGGAGGATATCACAATCCGCACCCTTTTCCGCCAAGGCCTCCTGGAGGTGGATGCACTGATAGGAATGGAGCCCGCTACCTCAACGGCGGATTCGCTGCAGGTCATCCTTAAAGTGAAGGAGCATCGAACGGGCACCTTGCCTATGGATGGAAAAGGGGAGCTGCCGGTTCTTGAAGCAGAGGCTGGTGCAACAGCGGTGTCTCAGGAGGCTGTGAAAGGCCGGCAATTATGTGAAAACACAGATCACCGGAAGTGGCGGGAAGCCCGGTTTGTTTTACCCTGGCAGGAAGCCAAGTTGTGGAGCCCGGAAACTCCGGTTCTGTATGCGCTGGAGCTGGAGCTTCGGGCAGGGGAGGAAATCCTCGACCGCCGGACCGAGACGTTCGGCTTCAGGGAATTCTGGTGCGAAGGCCCGCAGTTTATGCTGAACGGAATTCCGGTCAACCTGCGCGGAGACTCCTGGCATTTCCAGGGGGCGGCACAGCAGACAGAGGACTACATCCGCAATTGGTACCGTATGTGCAGACAGGCAGGTGTCAACAGCATCCGGCTGCATGCCGAGCCATATCCTGCGGATTATTTGCGGATTGCCGATGAAGAGGGGATGCTCATCGTTGACGAGAGCGCCATCTATGGCTCTGCCAAAACAATGGACGCCGCCCATCCGGATTTCATAGCCAATTGCAAGGCTCATGTACGGCGGCTAGTGCAGCGGGATAAAAACCATCCTTCCGTCATCCTGTGGAGTGTACAGAACGAGATGCGGTGGGTGGACGGGCGGGATGACTACAAACCATACATTCCGGGTCTGATAGATATTATGAGAGCGCTGGATTCCACCCGTCCGATTATGGTGGAAGGGGATAACCGCCTACTCTCCAAGGAGCTTACAGAAGTGGAGAGCCGCCACTATAACATTGACGGCACGATCTCCCAGTGGGACCGCACAGTCCCGCTTACCTTTGGAGAGCATGGCAGCTGGTGGTACATTTGCCCGCAGAACAGCAGCATGTATACGGGACTTGGCGCATATCGCGATACAGACGCGAGTGCTGCCGGCCTTGCACAGAAGGAGCGGCTGTTCATAGAATACGCGCGGCGACAGGGGGTATCCGGCATCTCCACCTTCAACTTCGCCCATTATTTTATGCGGGCAATGCCTGACCGGAATATTTTCCTGCCGCCTGCCGACCTGACAACGCCAGGCCCTAAGCCTGCGCTTATTCCGGCATACTCGCTTTCACTGAATAACGGGCTGCTGCCGGAGGAATATCCGGCCTACCGGGTCAACCCATCCTTTGCGGTCATGTCGGAGGCCTTCAGGCCGGTAACGATAATTGCTGCCGAGTATAACCGCTGCTTCTTCGACGACTCGAAGGTCCGCCGCAGCTTCGATGTCTATAACGATACGCTGGCGGAACAAGCGGTGACCATTGAATGTACTGTGCAGCAGGACGGGCGGGTGGTGCATACACAGAATTTCGGGTTCCGTCAAGAACCTGCCGAACGCCGGAGTATCCGCCTGGAGTGGATACCGGATGCCGTCGCCCGCGAAGGAGAAGCAGTGCTCACAGCCAGGCTGTTCCACGGTGGAGAGCTGAAGCATGAGCTTAACCTTAGGTACCGGCTGCTGTCCGGCAGCCTTAAGACCAAGCCGGTCGAATTAGGAATTCCCGCTGTTTATATAGGTTCCGAAAAGGACTATCAATCCATCTGCGTTCTGGTCCCCAACCTGATCCGGGTGGAGGCAGAAGCCATAGAGCAGTTGCCGGGCGGCATCCTCTTGATCGTCGGCAGTAAAATGCAGGATGGGGACGGGGAGCTGGACCGTCAGCTGCGAGCTTTTGTAGAGAAAGGCGGCAGGCTGCTGCTGCTGGAACAGCTTCATCTCTCTCTTGGCAAGCTTCCGCTGGTCCGCAGAGAATTCATCCGTGCCCATGCGGGGGATTATGGACATCCCGTGCTCCAAGGTCTTGGAGATGAGGATCTCATGTTCTGGCATGAGCAGCTCCGCGAGGAAGGACCGGTGCCGATTATGAAGGCTGCCTTTGAAAAGCCTGTAACGGGAGACTTTACCCTCCTGCTGGAGTGCAGCAGCGGTGATTTCGGGGACGGCGGAGACCTGTGGTCGCCGCTTCTGGAATACCGCAGCGGAGCAGGAATGTTCCTGGCCAATCAGCTGGAGATTATGGACCATATCCAGCAGATCCCCCAGGCCTGTCTGCTGCTGCGGAGTCTGCTCCAATACGCGGGCCGCGCCGATTACGCGGCTGCGGCACCGGTGCCTGCTGCGGCATGGGTCCGCAGCGGCGGGGCGGCGGAAGCTGTGCTCGGCAAGCTTCGCCTGAAGGGCACAAGGCTGGATAGCGCCGCAGGCTTATCCAGCCTGAATCCCGGCCTCCTCGTGGTGGAGGCCGCGCTGCTGAACGGCCCGGGCGCGGCGGAAGCCGTCCGGCAGGCTGCAAGTGCCGGCAGCAGAGTGCTCGTGCTGCCGGCAGAACCCGGCGGGCAGGAGGCGCTTGCCCGCCTGCTGGACCGCCCCGTGCGCATCGCACCGCACGGGACGTACCACCTGGAGGCGGACTACGCTCACGCCGCCGTTCGCGGAATCAGCCCTGTCGACCTGTTCGGGTTCGACAAGGTGCATCTCTCGCCCCGGGACGTAGTGAACCGGGAGCTGGCGGCGTACAGGCTGGAAGTTCCGGACGCTGAGGTACTGTGTACCAGCGTGGAGGGGACCGCCTGGAAGGATTACTTTGCCGGGCAGCACACCGGAGAATACAGCAGGCTGGCGCTGGTCGAGCTGAACCGCGACAAGGCCTGCGAGCCAGGAGCCTTTCTGATCCGGCTGACCGCAGGGGAGGGGGAGATTATCTGCTCGCAGCTGCTTATGGAGCCCGACAGCGAGAAAAGCCTGCGGCTCTATACCCGCCTGCTCGCTAATCTCGGAGCGTCCTTCGCGGACGAACTGCTGATCCGCGATAAAGGCGATGCGGAATGGGCGGTGGAAGCGGCAATGACGCTGTACTGCCCGCCTTATGTGGATTACCAGGCCATGAAGGAATACTACACCGATCCGGAATTTTCCTTGAACAATCTGGGCGAAGGCCTGTACGGCTGGATGAAGAAAAAAGAACGGCGCGAAGGCGGAGCACTGCTGATTCCTGACACGGCAGGACGTCCGCTGTTCCTGAGCTGCTTTGTACATCTTCCCGAAGCGGGTACAGGAACTTCAGCCATCCGCACCGGCTCCCTGCGGGTGAAATCGGACTGTGCATTTGAGATATATATGAACGGTCAACAGGTTGCCGCACCGGAGAAGGAGATTGAACTGAGAAGCGGAACCAACCGGCTGATTGCTATTGTGCAGGGAGGCGAGGAGGATATTGCTTTTGGCATGGTCTTCTTGAACAGGGACGGAACGTATATGAACGATTTGGAGTTCCGCATGACGATGGATGAGGTTGAGCCCAAGTAAGTATTGCGAACCCGAGAGGAGCAAATCAATGATGAAGCAACCCGGAACCTTAAGTCCAGCCGGCCAGTCAGGCCGCGAAGAGCTCAAGAAGGCTGCCGCGAAAACTGCTGGTGAAGTTAAGCTTGCCCGCATGGAGGAGCTGGACACGTATTTCTCGTTCCGTGACGAAGCGAAGGAAGTGGAGTTCAAGCGTCATGATATGCCGACGCCATGGATGAATTACTTGTCCAACGGCACGTTCCACACCATGCTGTCCCATGCGGGCGGTGGAGTTGCTTTTTATAAGTCGCCCCAGATCTGGCGGATTACCCGCTACCGTTTTTTTCATCTGCCAACCGACCGCTCCGGTCCTTATATTTATCTTCAGGATGCCGGAACGGGCAGTTACTGGTGTCCTACCTATGAGCCAGCCTTCCAGAAGCCGCAGGAATGGAAAAGCAGTCACGGTCTGGGCTATACCCGTTTCGAGGCGAGGGAGGATGAAATTTCAGCACGGACGGTCTATTTTGTCGGACCTTATGAGAACTCATTAATCTGGAATCTGACGCTGACCAACAACAGTCCCACGGTGAAGATACTGAATGTGTATGCTTACGCCGAGTTTGGGATGATGGAATTCATGCGGGAGCTGCAGTGGCAGTGCTACAACAAGCATCAGGTATCCGTGCAATATCACCCCGGGGAAGCACTTGTCTACAAATACGGTGTGGAAAATCAGCCGAAGCCGGACGAGACACCGCTGGTGTATATGATGTCCGATGCGCCGCTGTACAGCTATGACGGTGACCGTGAAGAATTTATCGGCAGCTACCGGAGTGAGTCCAATCCTGTTGCCGTTGAGCAGGGAGGCTGCAAGGGCTCAACACTCCTGGGCGGGGACCCCTGCGGTGCGCTCCAGGTACAGGTAACCCTGCAGCCCGGCGAAACCCGCACCGTGAATTTCTTTCTCGGGACGGCGATGAACGAAGCAGAAGTGGCGCGGGCCATCGCACATTCGCGTGAGGAGGATTTCGTCGCCCGCTCTTATGCGGGACTTAAGGAGAACTGGGACCATTATCTGGGCGGATGGAATTGCGAGCTGCCGGATCAAGATGCGCAGCGGATGATCAACCTATGGAATCCGTATCAGGCACAGCGGAACTTCCTCTTTTCACGCAATATCTCCTTCTATGCCACCGGTACCTTCCGGGGAGTGGGTTTCCGCGACACAGCCCAGGATATATTAGCAGTCGTCCCGCTTGATCCCGAGGCGGCAAAAGAGAAAGTCCGTTTGCTGCTGGGGCAGCAATATCAGGATGGGCATGTGAACCATTATTTCTTCCCGAATGAGGGATGGGACCCGGTGACCAGCATTCATTCCGATGACCATCTGTGGACGGCGCTTGCGGTATGGGATATTCTTGCGGAGACCGGCGATGCAGGGTTTCTGATGGAGAGCCTTCCCTTTTATGATGGCGGTGAAGGCACGCTATATGAGCATTTGAAACGTGCCATCGATTACACTGCCTCTCATAGGGGACCCAACGGCTTTCCGTTAATGCTGCGCTCGGACTGGAACGACCAGCTTTTCCGGGTCTGCCGCCAGGGCAAAGGGGAGAGCATCTGGACTGCGATGCAGCTCGGAACAGTGCTTCTGCGCATGAAGGATCTGGCTGTGGCCTCCGGTCATCCAGAGCATGTGGCAGACTATGAAGCTCTGTACGAGAATCAGAAGCAGCTGGTGAACAGTCTGGGCTGGGATGGACGCTGGTTCCGGCGGGCGGTGATGGATGACGGGCGTTTCCTGGGGACAGACGAGCATGACGAGGCCAAAATCTGGCTCAATGCGCAAACCTGGGCCACCCTTTCCGGCATGGCTGACCCGGATAAAGCTGTGCAGGCCATGGACAGTGTGCGTGATATTCTGGATACAGAGCTGGGCATTAAGAAGCTGCATCCTTCCATCACGACCTTCCCGGATCCTGCGGACCCGCTGACCAATTATAATAAAGGCACGGGGGAGAATGGAGCGGTCTTCTGCCATGCCAACACCTGGGCTATTATTGCCGAATGCTTGCTGGGAAGAGGCGATCAGGCCTACAAATATTACCGCCAGCTGATTCCGAACGTCGCTATGGAGCAGGCCGGGTTATGGCATTACAAAGCAGAGCCGTTCGTCTATGCGTCCAATCTGTTCGGACCTGAGTCTGACAAGTTCGGACTGGCTAACGTCTCCTGGCTGACCGGTACTGCCGCATGGATGTATATCGCCGCAACCCAGTATATTATGGGAATTAAGCCTGTATTGGAAGGACTATCCATTGATCCATGCATTCCTGCGGAGTGGGAAGGCTTCAAGGTGAGCCGGAAATTCCGCGGCTGCCTGTATGAGATTTCCGTGACCAACAGCTCTCACAGCTGCAAGGGTGTGAAGGAAATCCGTGTCGATGGCCAGCGGCTGGAAGGTAACATCGTACCCGCCTATCCGGGAAAAGCAGCAGTAAAAGTAGAAGTTACACTATAGTCTCCATAAATTCATGAAGCATGCAGCCCGAGATCCAAACATGATCGGGCTGCTTTTTTACATTATATTAGTTAACTGTATATAGCTATTCATCCTGTTAAAGATTAATATCCTAAAAGAGGGAATTACGCACCTGGAGTCTAAGAATAAGCATCCCAAATCAGGTCTGGTTCCGGCTTTACTTTTTCGCAGATCGTGATATATTATAACTATAAGTTGCACTAAGGAAATAAAATTGTACAATGGCAACAACGATTATCATTCTCATTTACCATGCTGTCCCGGCTGAGCCGGGGCAGCATGTGTCATTTTAAGGGCCTTAAGAATGGCTCTCATTCTCAGTCAGTATTTCAAAAAAATGAATCAGGAGTGTGATTTACTTATGCAAGCTACATCCAAACAACTGCCTAAATCCATGGCGCGGGGAGAAGGCGCGCAGCAGCCGCGTACTCCGCAGCCGCGCCGTTTTGATCCCAAAGCCATGCTCCACAATTCCGAAATGCAGGCTGCACTTGGCAGCGGGCTCCTCATGCTGATCGCCTGGGCCGTCAGTGGCTGGTCGGAGGTGTTCTCGGTTCTTCTGTATGTGGTTTCTTACACGGTAGGCGGATGGATCAAGGCGAAAGAAGGCGTGGAGACACTTGTCAAGGAACGTGATCTGGACGTGAACCTTCTGATGATTGCTGCCGCACTGGGCGCTGCATCAATCGGGTACTGGAATGAAGGCGCGATGCTGATCTTTATTTTTGCGCTGAGCGGGGCCCTGGAGAGCTATACGATGGAGCGCAGCAAGAAGGATATCTCATCACTGCTGGCTCTGAAGCCGGCCACTGCCGTTCGTATCGAAAAAGGGATCATGAGTGAGGTAGCGATTGATCTGCTCGCTGTAGGAGATCTGCTGCTTGTGCGTCCGGGTGAGCTTATTCCGGCAGACGGTACCGTCTACCGGGGAGAATCGGCGGTCAACCAGGCATCCATCACGGGTGAATCCCTGCCTGTAGAGAAAAGTACGGGCAGCGATGTGTTTGCCGGAACCATCAATGGGGAAGGCCCGCTGTATATAGAGGTGACCAAGTCTGCGGAGAACACTTTGTTTTCGAAAATTATCAAAATGGTGGAAGAAGCCGAAACCGAGGTGCCCGAATCGCAACGCTTTATCAAACGGCTGGAGTCCATCTATGCCCGTGTAGTGGTTGCTGCGACGATCGTACTGATTGCACTGCCGCCATTAGTTCTGGACTGGAGCTGGAGCGCTACCTTCTATAAAGCAATGGTGTTTCTTGTAGTGGCTTCTCCTTGCGCCTTGGTTTCATCCATTATGCCAGCCATGCTGTCGGCAATCTCTAAAAGTGCCCGTAAAGGCATTCTTTTCAAAGGCGGCGTCCATTTGGAGAATATGGCGAAAACCTCGGTAGTTGCTTTTGACAAGACCGGGACTTTGACTGCTGGGCTTCCGCAGGTGACTGATTTTATAGCCGGAGAAGAGTATGACCGCAATGAGCTGCTGAGGGTCAGCGCGTCGATTGAGAAGCTGTCCCGCCATCCGCTGGCAGAGGCAATTGTCCGCAAGGCAGAGGAAGAACACCTTGTGCTGCATGTAATTGAAGAGAGCACATCGGTTACCGGCTGGGGGATTGAAGGACTGATCGCAGGGCAGCTGTGGAGAATCGGCAAGTCCAATTTGCTGGATGAACGTAATGAACTCCAGGACGAGCAGTGGAGATCGCTCCGCAAGCAGCTGGAGAGTGAAGGCAAGACAGTATCGCTGATCCTCGACGGCGAACGGATTGCCGGGATGATTGCGCTGCAGGATACGGTGCGTCTGCAGGCGGTTGCGGCGGTTCGGAAGCTGCAGCAGCTTGGCATTAAAGTGGCTATGCTGACGGGTGACCGCGTGGCAACAGCAGAAGTGATAGCCGGGCAGACCGGTGTGGATCTTGTATTCGCAGGACTGCTGCCTGAGGACAAAGTGACGCACATCAAAGCACTGCGTGAACAATACGGGAATGTAATTATGGTGGGGGACGGGGTGAATGATGCTCCGGCACTCGCTACAGCCACAGTTGGCATGGGGATGGGCATGAACGGAAGCGGCGCAGCACTGGAGATTGCCGATGTGGTATTGATGAATGACAATATTGAGGAAATCGCCTCAACAATTAAGCTGGCCCGCCGTACCCAGCGGATCGTGAAGCAGAATATGATCTTTGCCGTCACGGTCATAGCTACCTTGATGCTGAGCAACTTTTTACAGGGGATTGCCCTTCCGTTTGGAGTCGTTGGCCACGAAGGCAGCACGATCCTTGTCATCCTGAACGGACTGAGACTTTTGCGTTAAAAAAGGTCTGGAATCCTTACTGTTTACCCATTTCTCCTAATAGGTTGCTTAAAATTGAATTGTTCACAAAATAGAGCGATTACATCGTGTCTGGCATATTGACAGATTCCCTTGAGATGAGCATAATTAGTACTACATTATAATAATTTTAATTAAGGAAATATAGAGCGGTGCCTTAGCCGTCCATCTCAAGGAGGATATAGTCATGTATAAATCAATTATTATCGGAACCGGCCCTGCCGGATTGACTGCGGCCATCTACCTGGCCCGTGCCAATCTGAATCCATTGGTTATTGAAGGGCCTCAGCCGGGCGGACAGCTTACCACCACCACGGAAGTGGAGAATTTTCCGGGATTTCCCGATGGCATCATGGGTCCGGAGCTCATGGATAATATGCGTAAGCAGGCTGAACGCTTTGGTGCCAAGTTTGTTACAGGCTGGGTGAACAGTGTAGAGCTTGGGGAACGCCCTTTTAAGCTGAATGTTGAAGGGATGGGCGCACTGACTACGGATACTCTGATTCTCTCGACAGGAGCAACAGCTAAATACCTGGGCATCCCGGGTGAACAGGACAATATCGGACGCGGTGTCAGCACTTGTGCGACCTGCGACGGATTTTTCTTCCGGGGTAAAGAGATCGTGGTGGTCGGCGGCGGCGACTCAGCTCTTGAAGAGGCGGGTTTCCTGACCCGTTTTGCTTCCAAAGTAACCCTTGTGCACCGTCGTGAAGAACTGCGTGCCTCCAAAATCATGCAGGACCGGGTCCGTGACAATGAAAAGGTTGCCTGGGGCCTGAACCGCACTCCGCTGGAAGTAACTGCCGGCGACAGAGGTGTGAACGGAATTAAGGTGCTTAACAATGAAACCGGGGAAGAAGAGTTCATTGAGGCCAGCGGTGTGTTTGTCGCTATTGGGCATCATCCGAATACGGCATTCCTTGGCGGACAGATTACGACGGATGCGAACGGCTATATCGTCACGAATCCAGGCACTTCCGAAGCTAATATTCCCGGCGTCTTCGCTTGCGGAGATGTACAGGATACCCGTTACAAACAAGCGATTACCGCAGCGGGCAGCGGATGTATGGCAGCTATGGATGCTGAGAAGTACATTGAGAGCCTGGAGCACAGTGCAGTTATTTTGTAATATGCCCTTGGTATTGCAGGCACCACGGTGCTATAATATAGTAAGCTGGTGTTTTAGTGTAAGTCGATAAAGCTTTTAGGAGGAGATTAGAACATGGAAAACGTAATTGTATACACCTCGACCAACTGTCCCCATTGCCGTCAGGTCAAAAGCTTCCTGAGTGAGAAGGGCGTCTCCTACGAGGAGCGCAACATTGAACAAAATGATGATTTTGCCCAGCAGGTGTGGGATATGGGGATGCGGGCTGTACCTGTAACCGTCATCGGCGATTTCAAAATCGTTGGCATGAATAAAACCCAATTCGACAAGGCGTTGGCTACTGTATAATCGTCAGACCAGGTACTCCTCTGCTTGAGGAAACAAGGGCCGCTTCCGCGCTGGAGGCGGCTTTTTGTATACATATTAGGATAAGGAGGCGATGAGGAATGTTGATCAGTTTGGAAAATTATTGGGATAGGAATGCTGTTGAACGGCTGCTTGCAGAGTGCATGATGGCGGACGAGGAGCGTGTACGGGAGGAAGTGGACCGCTATCTTGCTGAAGATTCACGGGAACTGCAGGGCACCTTCATAGATGGTGAACTGGCGGGATTGATCGGCATCCGGCGAGGTCCGGGAACGGAAGCGGAAATCCTGCATATCGCCGTTCAGACCCGCTGGCGGGGCCGTGGAATTGGTGCTGCAATGATCGGAGAACTCCGGAAATGCGGCGGCATCGAAACGCTTCAGGCTGAGACGGACCGGGAAGCTGTGGGTTTTTATAGCCATTGCGGATTTAAGATTAGCAGTTTGGGCGAAAAGTACCCGGGGGTGGAGCGGTTTAGCTGTAAATATACATAATGATTTGAAACAGGGCATAGACAGCAATTCCGCAGGTAATAAGCAGCAATCCTGATTTTTTTTTCGACTGGAACAGGCGAAGAACGCCGAGGCTAATGAGTGGAGCGATGATGAGCAGCAGCAGCAGCACAGTGATGAACATCTGCGCCGAAATATCAGACGTATCAACATAAGTCATGGACTCTCTCTCCATTCAGAAAAAAGATTGTAGTGACATTTGTCACACTTTTATCCCCTATTATAAAGGATTGATCTTCCTTTTTCTGTACTGCTGCCCCTATAATTGCGGCAATTTTACGTCAATTTTGCCTAGAGCGTCACCCGGATGTTCCCAAGGAAATGCATCACTGCTGAAAAACCCGCTCCGACCATGGTCCCGCGGCTCCCCAGCCGTGAAAAGATGATTTCGAGCTGCTGCTTATGATACGGCAGGGTCCGCTCGGCAACCACTCTGCGCAGCGGCTCGCCCAGCCAAGGCTCGGCTTCAGATAGAGCCCCGCCAATCACGATCAGCTCGGGGTTAAAGCTGTTGATAAGATTGGTAACACCGATCCCGAGATATTCGCCGATGGTATTGAAATGGCGCAATGTGTCTTCCTGCCCCTCCAGTGCATGCCGGACCAGCTCGGATGTACTGCGGGCAGGCAGCGCCAGCCCGGGATTGTCGTAAGTTTTCTCTGAAGCGTATAGTTCCCAGCAGCCACGGCTGCCGCAGCTGCAGGGTTTGCCTTCCGCCTCTATGGTCATATGGCCGGTCTCACCGGCATATCCGCGTGCACCCTTGTACAGCTCTCCGCCGATAATAATTCCAGAACCAATCCCCGAGCCTGCACTGATATAGAGCAGATGGCGCACATCACGCGCCGCTCCGAAGTTCAGCTCCCCTTGGGCGCCTGCATTCGCCTCGTTGTCGATCGTCACCGGGACTTCGAAAGACTGCTCGAGAATGCCCCGCAGATCTACCATTTCCCAGCCCAGATTGGGTGCAAACAGCACCACACCATGCTCATCCACCATCCCTGGCACCCCTACCCCAATCCCCACTATGCCGTATGGCGAGGAAGGGGCTGCTGCAATCAGCTCCGAGATCATGCTCTTCATTTTGTCCAATACATAAGGCAGGTTATGGACTTCCAGCTGGCGGTCCAATTCGTGAAGAATGCTCCCGTCCAAATCGCATAAGACCGCCTTCAACTGCTTCACCTGCAGTTCGATGCCGATTACACTGCCAGCCTTGCTGTTGAAATGCAGCATCAGCGGTTTACGGCCGCCGCTTGATTCACCCGGCCCGGCCTCGGTGACCAGTTCATGCCCACAGAGCTCGGCCACGAGATTGGATACGGTGGCTTTATTCAGTCCGGTTATTTCGGATACCCGGGCCCGCGATACCGGAGACTGCATCCGAATCGTATGTAAAATAATCGATTTATTGATTTTTTTGACCAGCGCCTGATCACCCGTAACCTTCACTAACTACACTTCCTTCTTGGCAACGTTCTCATAAGAGTATGCCACTTAGTCTAGTGCGATGCGCGCTAAAATGCAACAGTGGCGCTGGATATGAATTGGCTTCAGGAGTTCTTGCAACCATGCTGAACAAGGAGAAAGCGGGAGCAGCAATCTAGAGCTTGCCGGACTGCGGGCCTAATGGAATAGACGCATAGGCACAGGGGCCGGGGGGTACTTTATGTTAGTGAAGAATAAGAGAGAGGATTGTCCGCAGGGGCTGCGGGGCGCTCCAATTCGAGAAATTATAAGTTACAAAAAAACTTTGTTTAACCAATATACAAAGTCAAAAAGATGTGTTAAGATGTTGCTGTAAACGCTTGCGGGCGAAGCAAAATATCGAGGAGGATTACACAAATGGCTTATTTTGAATCAGTGAGCAAGATCTCTTACGAGGGAAGCCGTTCCACCAACCCTTATGCATTCAAATTCTACAACCCGAAAGAAATCGTAGCCGGCAAAACCATGGAAGAGCACCTGAAGTTTGCAATGGCTTATTGGCATACACTAACAGCTGGCGGCGCCGATCCGTTCGGCGCTGAAACTGCAGTCCGCGCTTGGGATAAGCTGAACACGATTGACAAGGCAAAAGCCCGTGCAGAAGCAGCATTTGAGTTCATGGAAAAAATGGACCTGCATTACTACTGCTTCCATGACGTGGATATCGCTCCTGAAGGCGCGTCTTTGCGCGAGTTCTACAGCAACATCGATACCATCGTAGACATCCTTGAACAAGGCATGAAGGCATCCGGCAAAAAATTGCTGTGGAACACTGCCAACATGTTCACCAACCCGCGCTATATGCATGGTGCAGGCTCCACCTGCAACGCTGATGTGTATGCACACGCAGCTGCACAAGTTAAGAAAGGTCTGGAAGTTGGTAAACGTCTGGGCGCTGACAACTATGTATTCTGGGGCGGCCGTGAAGGCTACGAAACTCTGCTGAATACAGATATGGGCCTTGAGCAGGACAACATTGCCCGCCTGTTCAGCATGGCTGTAGACTACGCTAAGGAAATCGGCTTCGACGGCCAGTTCCTGATCGAGCCTAAACCGAAAGAGCCTACCAAACATCAATATGACTTCGACGCAGCAACAACGATCGCGTTCCTGCAGAAGTACAACCTTGATAAACACTTCAAGCTGAATCTTGAAGCTAACCATGCGACACTTGCCGGCCATACTTTCGAGCATGAGCTGCGTGTAGCCCGCATCAACGGCATGCTGGGATCGCTGGATGCGAACCAGGGCGATCCATTGCTCGGCTGGGATACAGATGAATTCCCTGCAAGCATCTACGATGCAACCCTGACCCTGTATGAAGTACTGAAGAATGATGGACTGGGCAAAGGCGGTATTAACTTTGACTCCAAAGTACGCCGTCCTTCCTTCGAACCTGAGGACCTGTTCCTGGCACACATCTCCGGTATGGATATCTATGCTAAGGGTCTGAAAGTTGCCGCTAAGCTGATTGAAGACCGCGTATTCGACGACTTCATCGCTAAACGTTACAGCAGCTTCACTGAAGGCGTAGGCGCTGACATCGTATCCGGCAAAGCAACCTTGGCTTCGCTGGCTGATTATGCATTGAACAATGAAACTCCGCGTCCGAACCAGTCCGGACGTCAAGAGCTGCTCAGAGCTACATTGAACCAGTACATCCTGACAGCTGAGTAAGACTACACCGGATTACCGGTGCTGTCCGTAGATTGGGCAGATCACTAACGCAACGGGGGTTGCTGAAGAGAGCATTCTTCGGCAGCCCCTTTTCTATTGAATAGACAAGCAATTTTGAGGAGGATAACGATGAAATATGTAATCGGTGTCGATCTTGGAACCAGTGCTGTAAAAACTGTATTGGTAGACCCGCAGGGAAAGGTGGCTTTTGAGCACTCCGAATCCTATCCCTTGAGCCGTCCCCAGCCGAACTGGAGTGAGCAGAATCCTGAGGATTGGGTACAGGGGACGCTGGTCAGCTTACACCGTCTGATTGAAGTATCCGGAGTGGACCCGTCGCAAGTGGACGGCATCAGTTTCTCCGGCCAGATGCACGGACTGGTGCTGGTGGATCGTGAAGGCAAGGTGCTGCGTCCGGCGATTCTCTGGAACGACACCCGGACTACGGCGCAATGCCGGAAGATCGAGAAGACGCTCGGCGCCAAGCTGATCGAAATTGCCAGAAACCGAGCTCTGGAAGGCTTCACTCTGCCTAAGATTCTGTGGGTGCAGGAGAACGAGCCGGAGGTGCTGGCACAGGCTGAGCTATTCCTTCTGCCGAAGGATTATGTTCGTTACCGGCTGACAGGTGATTACGCCATGGATTATTCCGATGCCGCAGGCACGCTGCTGCTGGATGTGGCCTCCAAAACATGGAGTGCGGAAATCGCTGAGGCCTTCGGCCTGCCGGTGTCCCTTTGTCCAAAGCTTGTGGAATCATTCGACCTGACTGGCACGCTGCTTCCGGAAATTGCTGAAGCATCCGGCCTGCTCCCGTCCACCAAAGTATTCGCTGGTGGCGCAGACAACGCATGTGGTGCACTCGGTGCCGGCATTCTTGGTGAAGGCCGGACCATGTGCAGCATCGGGACCTCCGGTGTGATCCTGTCCTATGAGAGCAATAAAGACCTGAACCTGGAAGGCAAGGTCCATTTCTTCAACCATGGGGAGAAGGATGCCTACTACATCATGGGGGTTACACTGGCTGCTGGTTATAGTCTCACCTGGTTCAAAGAAACCTTTGCAGGGGACAAAAGCTTTGATGAACTGCTTCAAGGAGTCGATTCCATCCCAGCCGGCAGCGGTGGCCTTCTGTTCACACCATACATTGTCGGTGAGCGCACTCCGCATCCGGATCCTAATATCCGCGGCAGCTTTATCGGCATGGATTCCGGGCATACTTTGGCTCATTTCACCCGTTCGGTACTGGAGGGAATTACGTTCTCGCTGCGGGAATCTATTGATATCGTGCGTGACTCCGGCAAGGAAATTACTGAGGTTGTAGCGATTGGCGGAGGTGCCAAGAATGAAGCCTGGCTGCAGATGCAGGCGGATATTTTTAATGCTTCGATCATCAAGCTGGAGAGCGAGCAGGGACCGGCTATGGGTGCGGCTATGCTGGCAGCTTACGGTGCCGGCTGGTTCGAATCTCTCGGTGAATGCGCAGAAGCCTTCATCCGTCCTGCAGAAGTGTACAAACCGAATGCTCAGCAAGCCGCAACCTATGATGGATTGTTTGGGCTGTATCAGGAAGTTTATGGGCAGACACGTTCACTAAATGATAAACTGGCACAATACCGTAAATAGTCAGAGCCTGGGCAAGCTCGGGCCTATATCTTGGAATTGCCGGAGGGTCCGTAAGGGCCTTCCGGGATTCTGCCTTAGGGGTTGACCGCAGATGATAAAAGTGCTGATTGTAGATGACGAGCCCAAACTGAGGGAAGGGATGCGTACACTGATTCCATGGGAGGAGTATGGCTATACTGTAGTCGGGACAGCCGCGAGTGGGCTGGAAGCACTTGATAAATTCCGGACACTTGCACCCATGCTGATGATTGCTGATATCCGTATGCCGGGCATGGATGGTCTGGAGCTGGTTGGCGAACTGCGTAAAGAAAACGCTAACTGTCATGTGCTGATCCTCAGCGGTTATGCGGACTTCGAATATGCCAAACGGGCCATTTCCTATCATATTGACGGGTATTTGCTGAAACCGGTGGATGAAGAGGAATTGATCTCCTATTTGCAGGAGTTGCGGGACACCATATCCCGGGAGGAACGTGCCAGCGAATGGCAGAACAATGAAACTGTGCGCAATGAGGATACTTTGCTGCGTCATTTGCTGCAGCCGCAGGAGGAAGATGCCCCCAGGGCTGAAGCTGCTGTGGAGCTTGGTCTGGAAGGGCATAGCTGCGAGGTCGTGCTCCTGGAATTCAAGGGACTGCATAAGGGCGGAGATATCCGTGAAGAGCAGGTGAGAAGCGAGCTTGAGCAGCAGTGGCAGCCGGATACGGGATTAATATTCACTTTGCCGCCTTATTTAGGCATCCTTCTGAAGGAACCGCTCCAGGATGATGCTGGCCGTGCCGCCTTGTGGCGGAAGCTGAATGCAGTCATTACCGGGTATGGGCTCGAATTTTGCGCGGCTGCAGGGGGGAGCGCAGCCGGACCCGAGGAGGCATCACGGTCTTTTACAGCGGCCGCCGGGCTGCTGGAAGAGGCTTTTTTTGGCCGGAAGGGTATTATTCTGAGTGGAACAACCGATGATTGGGCGGAACCTGAGCCGGAACCGGAGGAGGAGCCGGACCCCGAACGGGATGTAGAGGTACAACTGCTGCTGGCCATAGAGACCGGAAGCAATGAGGCCATTCCCATGCTGGTGGGGCAAATTGTCCGTAAACTGGTTGCAGCAAAGCGTGATGAAACCTATATTAAGGAAAATCTGATGCGAATTGTAAGCAGTACTATCGCCCGTCTGGAAGCGGCTAACCCCGATTTCCGCAGCTTCATTCTTAGTCATCCTTCTCCTATAGGCGAGGTATACGGCAGCGATTATCTGATTGACGTAGAGAAGCAGGTCGCAGATTATATGGAGCAAATCTCCAGGCAGATGAACAGCGGCGGCCGCGGCGACGAGATCAAACGGATTACCGATCTGATTCAACGCCGCTATAATGAGAACCTGAAGCTGGGATCGCTTGCCGAAGTCTTCAATTACAACAGCGCATATTTAGGTAAAATGTTCAAAAATCAGGTGGGCGAGCACTTTAATACTTATTTGGACAAAGTCAGAATCGAGAAGGCCAAGCAATTTTTGAATCAGGGAATGAAAGTATACGAGGTTGCTGAAAGAGTTGGATATATGAATTCCGATTATTTTAATGCCAAATTCCGCAAATATGTCGGTGTGTCCCCAACCGCTTTCCGTAAGGAACAATAAATGGATCTGCTGAAATGAATATATATCTGTATAATAGTCGTTAAGAGGTACAGGCTGTTCCCACGCTGCAGCAGATGCGGGGAGCAGCCTGTTTCTCATGGTTTGGGCGGAAACATTGGGAGGAGGGATTGGCATTAAAGGGCTGGTGCGAATGATCAATAATTTAAAGCTGAAGTACAAGCTGATTTTTTTCTACATTATTGTGGTGATGATACCCGTGTTAATCGTCGGGATTATACTGACCAGCTATTTCCGTAGTGCGGCCTTGGACAGAGCCATTGAACAGGCAACGAATAATGTGGAGAAGATCAAGAGTCAAATGGTAACCAAACTGCGGGTGCCGACGGACATTTCCAATCTGCTTTATTTTGACAGTAATCTTGAAAAGCTTGTCAATACAAAATACCCCGGCATATTGGAGCTGACGAAGGCCTATCTGAATTATACGGATTTCCAGGATTATATTCTGCAGTACAGGGAGATTTCCAACATCCGCTTTTTTATAGATAACCCTACGCTTGTAGATAACATGTCTATCGCTCCGCTGACTCCAGAGATCAAATCGAAGAACTGGTATAAAAGTGCCATGAAGGGCCCGGGTCTCAACTGGATGTATATCCCGGACAAAGAGGCCTATATCAACAGTACTAAAGGAACGATCAACAAGCTTAGTCTGGTCCGGCAGGTTTTTTACCCCGAATATCAGAAAACGGGAATATTGATGGTGCAGGTGGTACAGGATGAACTGAACCAGATGCTCTACCAGGAGCCGTTTGAGACGATTATTACAGATGAGCAGGGATATATTGTGGCCGCCAAGAATCCGCATCTGGTGGGCAGCACGCTCGCCGCGTTTGATATCGGGATGGATCTGCAGAAAACGGACAAAAATGTCATCCGGACAACAGTCAAGGGCAAGGATTCTTATGTCATCGTAGATGAGATCCGGCCGCAGCTTAGTGTAAGCCGGCTGAAAGTAATCTCTGTCTTTGAAACCAAGAGTATACTGAGCTCTGCGAACAAGGTAAGTCTTCTGGGGCTGCTGATCATTGGCGGTGTCCTGCTGATTGCACTGGTGCTGGTGTATGTTATTTCTTTTCTGATGACCAATCGTCTGCTGCGGCTGAGCCGTCAATTGAATCAAGTCGCCCTCGGCAATCTGAACGTAGTCTCGCAAATGGACGGGACCGATGAAATCGGCCAACTCTCGCGCCAGTTCAATTATATGGTAGCCAGTATTAACCGTCTGCTGTCACAAGTCGTGGAGAGCAATGAGAAAAACAACAAGCTGGAGATCGCCCAGAGAGAGATCAAGCTGAAAATGATGGCGAGTCAGATTCATCCGCATTTTCTGTTCAATGCGCTGGAATCGATCCGTATGAATGCCCACCTTAAGGGGGAGAAGGAGATCGCCAACATTGTACGGCTGCTGGGCAAGCTTATGCGTAAAAACCTGGAAGTGGGCCGGGACCGGGCACCGATCAAAGAAGAAGTGGAAATGATGCGTTCGTACCTGGAGATTCAAAAGTTCCGCTACGAAGAGCGGCTGGAATATGAAATAGAGTTCGATACCAAAGCCGCAGATATCCTGATTCCGCCCCTGATCATTCAACCCATGGTTGAGAATTCGGTGGTCCATGGGCTGGAGAACAAAGCGGGCACGGTGCATGTCCATGTCAGCATAACACTCCATGAGGATGAAGTTAAGGTATGCGTTACCGACGATGGAATCGGTATGTCAGAGGAGCGGCTTATCGAGATTATCTCTGTCATCTCCCAGGCAGAGGAGGAGCCTCAGAGCCGCATCGGGCTGCGCAACGTTCATCAGCGACTGGTAATGTATTATGGGGAATCACACGGGCTCAATATATCCAGTAAAAAGGGGATAGGGACAGAAATTTCCTTCTCAATTCCCCGATTGTGAGGTCTCAAGGGTAGCGCTTTCACTGAATGTCTAATTAGCACTGGTTTTACGTAAAATCTGTCGGGTATTCTCCCCTAGTGGTGTACGTTATGATATGTGTATACAAAACGAAGGGGGAATATTGAACGTGAAAGCGCTCACGGAGAATGGTGTTACAGTTAATGAAAGCGTAACCCCTGTCCCACCTACGAAACGGAATAGTGGATTTTGGAAAAGCGTACTGCAGCAAAAGTACTTGTATCTGATGTCTCTACCGTTCGTGATCTGGGTATTTGTTTTCAGTTACGTGCCCTTATGGGGATGGTTGATGGCATTTCAGAATTATAAACCGATCAAGTCGTTTAGAGATCAGAAATGGGTAGGGCTTAAGAATTTTAAGGAGCTTTTCCATGATGAACGTTTCTATCTTGTTCTGAGAAATACCCTGGCCATGAGTGGACTTGGACTCGTATTCGGATTCGTTGTTCCGATAATTTTTGCGGTAATGCTTAACGAGCTGCGGGGGAGTGTTTTCAAGAGAACGGTTCAGACCATATCCTACCTGCCTCACTTTGTATCCTGGGTTGTTGTTGGCGGGATTGTCTATAAGACACTCGCGATCGACGGAGGGATTGTCAACGATCTGTTGACACATCTTCATATCATAGACGAGCCGATTCAGTTCATGGCGAAGGCTAAGATGTTCTGGGGTGTTGTAACGGCAGCGGATCTGTGGAAAGAAACGGGCTGGAATGCGATTATCTATTTGGCAGCGATTACAGGGATCGATAAAGAACTCTATGAAGCTGCAAAAGTAGACGGTGCCGGAAGAATCAAGCAAATGTTCAATATTACTTTGCCGGGTATTCGTACCACTATTACGGTATTGCTGATTATGTCCATTGGACATCTGATCGGTATTGGCTTCGAAAAGCAGTTCCAGCTCAGCAACAATCTCGTTACGGATTATTCCGAAGTGTTGGATATCTATGCGCTTAAGTACGGGATTCAGATCGGGCGGTTCTCCTATGGTACAGCCATTAGCATGTTCACCTCGGTAGTCAGTGTAATCTTACTGCTTACAGCCAACGGTGTTATGAAGAAATTCACTAAAGAAAGCATCATGTAAGGAGGGGATAAGGGTGGCAGGCAAAGCTTTTCAAATGACAAAGTCTGAACGTGTGTTCGACATCTTTCTATACATTTTTCTTGGGATCATAATGCTCGTGACGTTGTATCCCTTCTTGAACGTGCTCGCGATTTCTTTAAATGAATCTACAGACACCGTCCGAGGGGGCATTTACATTTGGCCGAGGGTTCTGACGCTTGATAACTATAAACAGATCTTCAGCTACACAGGGCTGATTCAAGGCTTCAAAATCTCAATTCTCCGGACTGTATCCGGTACGATTCTAGGGCTTATAAGCTCTTCGATGCTGGCCTTTACACTAAGCCGTCCGGAGTTCAGAGCAAGGAAATTTGTTTCGTATTTCCTGGCAATGACGATGTATTTCTCTGGCGGTATGGTACCTATGTACATTCTGATGAGAGATTTGAATCTGATTGGAACGTTCTGGATTTACATTTTGCCGGGTGCAGTTTCCGCTTTCAACGTGTTCGTCATCCGTTCCTTCATGGACGGGCTGCCTTTCGCCCTGCAGGAATCGGCGAAGCTGGACGGCGCCAATGACTTCGTGATTTATTACAAGATCATCATGCCGCTCTGTATGCCCGTACTAGCAACAATCACTTTGTTCCTGGCTGTAGGACAATGGAATGAGTGGTTTTCCACCTATCTGTATAACGGTAATAAGCCGCATCTGACTACGCTCCAGTATGAGCTGATGAAGGTGCTGGCAACAACCAACCAGGGCAGCGGCATGGTCAATGCTAATGATATGGCGAAGCAGATGGCGCAAATATCGCCTGAATCCATCAAGATGGCTATTACTATTGTAGTAACAGTACCGATTCTTGTGGTGTATCCATTCCTGCAAAAGTATTTTGTAGGCGGTATGACGTTAGGTGCAGTTAAGGCTTAGGCCAAGCATGGAACAGATTCATGGGATCGTGTTTCCTGATTCAACAATGGACGGATCAGGAACCATTCCCAATGATCTTTTTCAAAGAATAAGAATTGGAATTATATTTATATTGGTTTTGCAAGCGTTATCAATGGTATATTCAGGACTATCCTGATATGCATAGATGAAACACACATTACAAGGGGGATAAAAAATGAAAAGCAAGAGTATCAAGACTGCTTTCACGCTCATGCTCATGAGTTCCATGCTGATTGCCGGCTGTGGCGGAAACAACAACGCTGACAACAGTAAAAATGCGGCTAACACCGGAAATAATGCGTCGACTGCAACTGCTACCGATAGTGCAGCCAATACAACTGCAGATACCAGCCCCGTTACATTCTCATTCTTTGGTGCTGATGCCAGCCCTAACTGGAACAAAATGCAGGATGAAGTAGGTAAAGTCATTACGGAAAAAACCGGTGTAACCCTGAATGCTGAATATGATGTAGGCAGCGGCGGCGGTGAACAAAAGATTTCTCTGATGGCAGCCAGCGGTGACGTGCCTGATCTGATCTTTGCTAAAGGTAATCTAAGTAAACTGGTTGATGCAGGTCTGGTTATCGATATGACAGATTTGATCGACAAGTATGCGCCTAACTTGAAAAAGGTCTACGGCGATAATATGAAGCGTTTGAAATACAGCAAAGACGATCAAAAAATCTACTCCATTCCTACAAATGCCGGGGTTGACCAACAATCCTTTGACGCCGGAGGCGGTTTTGAAATTCAGCAGCGTGTACTGAAAGAACTTGGATATCCTCAAGTGAAAACCGTTCAAGATTATGAAAAGGTGCTTAAAGACTATGTAGCCAAACATCCTGAAACCGACGGTCAGCCAACCATTCCGCTTACGCTGAATGCAGATGACTGGAAAATCATGATCACGGTTACCAACCCGGCATTCCTAACCACTGGGGCACCGGATGATGGTGAATATTATGTAGATCCAACGACATATGCAGCACAACTTCACTACAAACGTCCAGCTGAAAAAGAATATTTCCGTTGGTTGAACCACATGTACAGCGAAGGGCTGCTGGACAAAGATACTTTTGTACAAAAAGATGACCAATATAAAGCTAAAGTGGCCAGCGGACGCGTGCTCGGTCTGATCTCCCAGGAATGGGAATACCAAGACGGTGAGAATGCTCTGAAGGCAGCAGGTAAAGACGAGTATACTTATGCTCATTTCCCTGTGACTTTGACCGATGAGTACAAAGACCACTCTTTCCAATCTGCAGGTGTTGATGCATCTGGAATCGCCATTACTACCGCTTGTAAAGATCCGGTTCGCGCCATTAAGTTCCTGGACTGGCTCGCTTCTGACGAAGGCCAGGTGCTGATGAACTGGGGGATTGAAGGAAAACAATATACGGTTAACGCAGACGGCAAACGTGTAATTCCTGCTGATGTCCAAAAGAAGAAAACAGATGACGCTAACAATTTTGCCAAAGAAACAGGGATTGGCCTGTACACAGCTTTGACAGCTCACTATGGTGACGGTGTGAAGGATTCCACAGGCAACTACTACACTACTAACTTCCCTGAACAAATCGTAGCTGCATATTCAGATGCTGAGAAAGAAACCTTGAAGGCTTACAAAGCTACAACATGGAAGGACTTGTTCCCTAAGGAATCCGACTTCCCGGTTAAGGAATGGGGCGCGTTGTACAACATGCCTACTCCTACAGATGGCGATTATCAGGTTACCTTCAAGAAAACGCAGGATATTATCCGTAAACGTATTCCAGAAGCTATCCTGTCCAAACCAGCTGACTTCGATAAGGTATATGATGCATTCATCGCTGAGCTGAACAAAGCCGGTGCTGAAAAGATGGAAGCTGAATACACTGATCTCGTAAAAGCAAGAGTATCCCTGTGGACTGGTAAGGATCTGTAAATCAACAAATTAGTAATTGAAGCATTTATCTGCTATCTGCTAATGTAAAGCAAAGGCCCGACTTTGGTCAGGGCCTTTTGCCTGTAGTTAGGGACTTGGAGGAGGAGAGGGAATGGCGGAGGAGAGCAAAGCACACACCTGGATATTGAAATATGACCAGCCTGCGGCGGTCTGGGAAGAAGCGCTGCCGCTCGGCAACGGGTATATGGGAGCTATGGTGTTCGGCGGAGCAGCCAAGGAGCGCATTCAGCTTAATGAGGATACATTATGGGCAGGGTTTCCCCGTGACAGCAACAATTACGAAGCTCAGCGTTATTTGAAGAAGGTGCGCGGGCTGGTCTCAGAAGGCAACTATGGCGAGGCTGAGGATCTTATTAACACGCGTATGCTTGGTGTAAACACACAGCCGTATTTACCGCTGGGCGATCTGTATCTGGAGCATCCGGGAGTGGAGAATACTGAGGGGTACCGCCGGGAGCTGGATCTGGACAGCGGCATTGCCACCGTGTCCTATCGAACGGATGATTGTATATTTACCCGTGAGACTTTTATCAGCGCTCCGGATGGAGTCTGCGTGGTTCGGGTGGCAAGTGAGATAAAGGGGAAGCTTGAGCTGGTCATCTCATTGGATAGCCTCTTGAAACATAGTGTACAAAGCAGCGGACAGCAAAAGCTGACGATGTGCGGGCAGTGTCCTACGTATGTAGCCGATAATTATTTTGGGGATCATCCGTACCCGGTCCAGTATGAGGAGGGACTAGGTATTGGCTTCGAACTGCAGCTGGAGGCGAAGGTTACCGGCGGAAGTGTGCAGACAGTAGAAGGAAAGATTGTAATCTCCGGCGCGGATAGCGTAGTACTGCTGCTTGCTGCGGGTACAACTTACGAAGAGCTGAAGCAAAAGGCGGCGCATATCCGCACCGACCTGGCTGAAATCTCTACGACAATTCCAAGTCCTGCGGAAATTTGCGCAGAGCGATTATCGGCGGCTGCGCAGAGGCCGCATGAGGAACTGCGGCAACGTCATGTGGATGACCACCAGGCCATCTTCCGCCGTGTGGACCTCAATCTCGGGGGCTGGGAAGCAGCTGCACTGCCGACGGACCAGCGTTTAGCTGCATACCGGGAAGGTCAGTCCGATCCGGCACTGGAGGCTCTTTTATTTCAATATGGCCGTTATTTGCTGATGGCCAGTTCCCGGCCGGGTACCCAGGCTGCCAATTTACAAGGAATATGGAATCCTCATCTAACACCGCCATGGAACAGCAACTATACCACCAATATTAATGCACAAATGAACTATTGGCTGGCTGAGGTCTGCAATCTGAGTGAATGTCATGAACCTTTGATCGATTTGATTCGTGAGGTCAGTGTCACCGGGTCAAGAACAGCCGCTATTCATTATGGGGCCCGTGGCTGGGTTGCCCATCACAATGTGGATCTGTGGCGTCATTCATCCCCTTCGGGCGGGGATGCCAGCTGGGCCTTCTGGCCAATGGGCGGGGTATGGCTCAGCAGCCATCTGTGGGAACATTATGCGTTTAACCCGGACCGCGAATACCTTGCACAGACGGCATATCCGCTGATGAAAGGGGCGGCGTTATTCTGTCTGGACTGGCTGACGGAAGGGCCGGATGGCATGCTGATTACGAGTCCCTCTACCTCGCCGGAGAACCGTTTTGTAACGGAAGATGGCCGGCCGTGCAGTATCTCTATGGGTTCGGCTATGGATATGAGCCTTATCCGCGAATTGTTCGGAAATTGCCTCACAGCCGCAAATATTCTCGGTGTTGACGAAGACTTCCGGCTTCAGTTGGAAGAGACGGCTGCCCGCATGTTCCCTCTGCAGATCAGTAGAGACGGGCGCTTGCAGGAGTGGTTCCAGGATTTCACCGAGTCTGAGCCGGGGCACCGTCATGTCTCCCATTTGTATGGGCTGTATCCCGGGAATATGATTAATGAGAAGGAAACTCCGGATCTGCTGGAAGCTGCCCGCTTGTCACTGGAGAAGCGGATCGCCTCCGGCGGAGGCCACACCGGCTGGAGCTGCGCATGGCTGATCAATCTGTACGCCCGGCTTAAGGATGGAGCCGCCGCATACGGTTTTGTGCGTACGCTGCTAACCCGTTCCGTGTACCCGAACCTGTTCGATGCCCATCCGCCGTTTCAGATTGACGGGAATTTCGGAGCTGCCGCAGGGATTGCGGAAATGCTGCTGCAGAGCCATCTGGGTGAAATCAGCCTGCTGCCCGCACTGCCGGATCATTGGAACAACGGCCGGGTGGAAGGGCTCAGAGCCCGGGGGGGCTTCGTGGTGGATATCGAGTGGCAGGACCATGTACTTGTCTCTGCCAAGATTACAGCCGGGCAGGATAGCTTATGCCGGTTGAGCTATTCGCGTGAGCTGAAGCTTCAGCTACAGGGCGGCACGGTGGCAGAACCCGGAACTCCGCTGTACATGAAGGCTGGAGACAGTATTATTGCAAGCGTGTAAAAGGGCATTCATGCAGAACTGAAGCTGTGGTAATATGGCGGCGGACATTGTATACTGCTTTCTGGCAGAGGAACTGCCGGGAAGCAGTTTTTTTGCATATTCAGATTTATATGTTTTACAACCGCTAAGGACATTGTTTAGCTGCGGACCTTATTCTGCGGCTGTGACGAACCGATAATAGAGAATATATAGCAAGATTTTACGATGGGAATTGCTCCAAGAATAAAATGCAAGGTATATGGGATGCTACGGTTGTGCAGACTGGATTTTCGGCATCTACTATACAGTACATACTATTGGGTGAGCCATTATAGGGCATGCAGGAGGAACAGGATCTATGGGGAAAAAGCATTTGTCGCTGATGAAGACCATTCTGGGAGGCGTGCTTCTATGTGCGGCTCTGCCGCCGGCACTATACTGGGGTTGGGACCAGGCTTATGCGGCCAGCACTCAAACCGTGCTTCAATCGGGAACGGAAATGGCCCAGAAGCTGACTGCAGCAATGAATAACCGGAGAGAGAACATCACATTCGTATATGAAGGAAAGACCGCCAATTTGAAATCCTTGGTGCAAAAGGCCATTGACCAGGCTATGGGCAGTGACCCTTACCTCTACTATATTATTGACAGCTACGCTTTTTCTTACCAGGGGGGCAGCCGCTCAGCCAACATAACGGTGCAGATGGAGTACCGGGAGACATTGCAGCAGACCGCTCTGGTGAACAAGCAGGTGAAAACGATTCTGCAGCAGATTATTACTCCTGGGATGAACAATCACCAGAAGGTGAAGGTTATTCATGACTGGGTGGTGCTGCATCTGCAATATGATGCTACGTACCGCAAATATACAGCTTACGAAGGATTAGAGACCGGTAGTGCTGTCTGCCAGGGATATTCTCTGCTAACTTATAAATTGCTTCTGGGTGCGGGTATCCCTAATAAAATTGTTGAAGGTACAGCAAGACCGGCAGGTGGACCTGCCCAATCGCATGCCTGGAACCTGGTCCAGCTTGACGGGCGCTGGTACCACTTGGATACCACCTGGGACGATCCAACACCAAGCCCGGAGGGCGGTATCAGTACGCTTTACTATCTGCGGACTGATGCCCAGATGCGGCATGATCACAGCTGGACCAAGTCCTATCCGGCAGCATCCGTCGGCTACGCGCAGACCTTGTCCGAGCTGGTGAGCCGCGGAGGGCAGAACGTGTCTGTATACAAGGACCTTCAGCAGAAGCTCGACTACCGTCTGTATGAGGAGGGACAGGTGATTACTTCTGCGTCAGAGTTGAATACCCTCGTGAAGGAAGCGGTGGCGTCAGGTAAACAGTCCCTTTTGTTCCGTTACCGGGGCACCGAAAGACTGCTCAAAATCGATCTGCAGGGATTGTACGGCTTAGGCCTGGAGAACCTATCGTATAACACTACTCCGTTTGATAACACCGGGGATTTGAAGGTATATGTGACCTGGAAATAACCCTCAGCGGTTCAGCAAAACAGGGATGCCACCGAGCCATTTGGCTGCGGGACATCCCTGTTTTGCTATTGACTATTAAATTCACCTGTTAATCTGCGTGAGTGCTCAGATCGCATTGATTCAGCGGGATAATGCGGCTCTGGCGGAACCAGCGGTAACCGATCCAGATTAGCAGGAACAGCGGCAGGCTGACGTAGGAGACGAGGATGCCGTACCAATCGATGGTGCCTCCTGTGAAAGCACCAAGGTTCTGTCCGAATACGGCAATGAGACATAGCGCCAGTGCGAACAACGGCCCAAAGGGGAACCATCTGGCCCGGTAAGGCAGCTCATCCAGCGAATGGCCCTGGGCTACAAAAGCCCGGCGGAAACGGTAATGACACACCGCAATGCCCAGCCAGTTAATGAATCCGCACATCCCCGAAGCATTAAGCAGCCAATTATAGACGGCACCGTCACCAAAGAATGAGGCCAGAAAAGCCAGCATGCCTACGGCAGTAGTCACGAGAAGAGCGCCTACGGGCACTCCGCGGCGGTTCAGTCTGCCGAGCGCACGCGGTGCCATGCCATCCTTGGCCATTGCATACAGGACACGGGTGGAAGCGTACATACCGGAGTTTCCGGCTGACAGTACAGAACTGAGAATGACAGCATTCATGACGGATGCGGCAATCGCAAGTCCTGCTTTATTGAAGACAATGGTGAACGGGCTGACACCGATATCATCGATGCCGCCGCGGAGCAGATCCGGATTGGTATAAGGGATAAGCAGCCCGATCACAAGAATGGAGAAAATGTAGAAGATCAGGATGCGCCAGAATACCTGGCGGATGGCCAGTGGCACATTGCGGCGCGGGTTTTCGCTCTCCCCTGCTGCAACCCCGACGAGTTCAGTACCCTGGAATGAGAAACCGGCAGCCATGAAGACTCCGACGAAGGCAAAGAAGCCGCCATGGAAGGAGCTCCCGCCAAGCTGGAAGTTGCTGAGGCCTACCGCTTTGCCGCCCATAATCCCGAAGATCATCAGCACACCGACAGCCAGGAACACGACTACGGTGATAATTTTGATAATTGCAAACCAGTACTCCGATTCGCCGTAACCGCGTGATGACAGGAAGTTCAGTCCGAACATCAGCAGCAGGAACAGAAGGCTCCAGAGCACGGAAGGACTGTCCGGGAACCAGTATTTTATAATCACTGTGGCAGCGGACAGTTCGGCAGCGATGGTGACGGCCCAGTTGTACCAGAAGTTCCAGCCGATGGCGAAGCCGAAGGCAGGGCTGACAAACCGCGTGCCGTAGGTGCTGAAGGAGCCGGAGTCCGGCAGGTAGGTTGCCAGCTCTCCAAGGCTGGTCATAAGAAAATACACCATAATGCCGACCGCTGTATAGGCCAGCAGCGCGCCTCCCGGTCCGGAAGAGGCGATAGCGCCGCCGCTGGCCAGGAACAGCCCGGTTCCGATGGAGCCGCCGAGCGCGATCATGGTTAAATGTCTGGCCTTGAAGGTTTTGCGCAGCCCCGGAGCGGCAGGATTACTGCTCTGTGCCGTTATGTGCTGCTGTTCGTCTTTCTTAGCTTTCATGAATAGAACACTCCCTTAATTGTGATGTTTCTGTTCAAGGGCTCTAACCAAGTAGCATATCCATCCTGCAAGCACAAAAAAACCGCAGACGGATTCTGCGGTTTCCTGTATTTACAGCTCCGCACCATACTCCCTGTTCAGATAGCGCAACACAGTGCCTGGCCGCAGTCTCCTGACGGGCCAAGCCCTGTGACAGTTCCGTGCCTTTCGGCGACGGCCCCAGCCTGCACTGCTTAATAAGAGCAGCGGCGCAGACTTCGGCGGATATTCCTTTCGGCGGCGTTTCACAGACGGCTCTTATAGCGTCTCCACGCGCGTACTCTTTATATCCGCGACCTCTACCTCATCTTAGGTATGATGAGGCTATCTTGTAACGATATGAACACAACAGGGATTAGTATAATGCAACTTGGCTGAGCAAGCAATGACAATTTAAGGCAGGTTAACGTCAGGTTCTCCGGCGCTCCGACATCTGCTGCCAGACGGTACCGGCAGCCTCTTCACCCGATGCGATGCGCTCCAGCGCCATTCGGGCCTGCAGGCCGACCTCGAATTCCGGGTCGTCCGCAGCAAGGCTCAGCGCGTCCTGAGCTTCAGCTGTGCCGACCTCGTAGAGGAAGCGTGCCGCCCGCCAGCGGACGAGCTTGCTCTTGTCTGTAAGCGCCGCTGTCATCACCGGCGTCGCTGCCGGATCGCCGATGTCGGACAGCGTGTCTCCAGCCGTGCGCCGCACGGCCGGGGCGCTGTCTGCCATCGCCTCATAGAGCAGCTCCATCGCCTCGGGCGTGCGGATGTCGCCCAGGTACACGACCGCAAGCCTGCGGATATGCAGCTTGGGGTCGTGCAGCGCCGTGCGCAGCTCCGGCAGGAGGTCTGCCGTAGGCTGAAGATCCTCCAGCGCGGCGTAGCGCACGCGCCAGTCCTCGTCCTTCAGGTCTCGCAGCAGCTCGGCCTGTTCCTTCTTCTGCCGCTGCTCGATGAACTCGCCGCCAGCCCCGTGCGCGATGGCCTGCTGCACGAGGGAGTCGAGGCGTTCCTGCGGATACGCCGCTTCCAGCTCCTGCTCGACCTCGCGCGCGATAGCGCCTGGCTCGCCATAGCGCACGCCGTAATCGGTGAGCTTGCGCTCTTTGATCATTACGGCGCTGGCCACATCCGTTACCGCCTTCGTGAACCGGGCGGCGAGGGCGATGCGCTCCTCACTCGCGCCGGTCTTGACGCGGATCTGGATCGGGATCCCGCGGAACATCTGCACGAATACCTGTGATTCCCCGAAGTGGGCACCGGCATTTTCTTCCTCCAGATTGAAGTCGGCACTCAGGCCTTCCGCACCGAAACGGGTCTGAACCTCGCGTAGAATCGCTGCCCAGTCGGCACTGCCTCTACGCTCCAGAGCAGCAAAATCGGCCGCGTGATAAATGCTGGTGACTCCAGGAATAGTGAGCATCTCCCGCGCCCAGGAAGGGGCGGAACGCTGGCTCTCCGGTGTATAGGTACGGCGGACTCCGGCCTCCAGAGTCTCATCGAGATGAAGCTTCATCGTATTGGGACTGGGAGTCGGTTCAATAAATGTAATCTTCATACGCTTGGCTCCTCTTTAAACGGCGTAAGCACCGTAAGTACTTTACCCGCATTTTACCTCATTTTGGCCACTCATTACAAAAGAGTTGCAGCACCGTTCCGCTTAAGCCTGGGACCAAATGGTTAAACTTTGTAGCATAAGGGTTGAGTATTACGTGATTTTGCAAAACCATTCGTAGAATCCTATAGTTAGAATAAAGTATATTTTCCGGCAACTTGTTAAGGAGAGATGCGGAATGGCCAGATTACGCTACAATAACATTGACAATGTCAGTACCGACAAAACGCTCAAGCAGCTCCGCCAGTGGCGCGAGGAGCGGCGGATGAAGAAGAAGGACTACTCTTATAAAGTGCCGAATCATCCGCCCAAGCTGGACTATCTAATTAAGAATCGTCTTGATACGACAATAACCTGGATTGGGCATTCGACATTTTTGCTTCAATATGAAGGGATGAATATCATTACCGATCCCGTATGGGCACAGCGGCTGGGGTTTGAGAAACGGATCTGCCAGCCCGGTATTCCGCTCAGCGGCATCCCCCCGGTGGATCTCATTCTGATCTCCCATTCGCATTATGATCACCTGCATCTGGCATCTATACGCAAGCTGTACAGGGCGGGAACCACCCTCGTGGTGCCGGTGGGACTGAAGCGCAAGATGGTGCGCAAAGGCTTTGCGAACTGCCTGGAAATGCAGTGGTGGGAGGAGCTTACCCTGGGAGCCGTGAAGCTGACCTTTGTTCCGACACAGCACTGGACGCGGCGGACGCCATTTGATACCAATACCTCCCACTGGGGCGGGTTTGTGCTGCAGCCTGCTGAGCCCGGCAAGCATCCCCGGGGTGACGGAGCCGCGCATGAGCTGCCTCCCAATCTGTACTTTGCTGGAGACAGCGGCTTTTTCCCGGGATTCAAAGAAATTGGCAGCCGCTTCAAGCTGCATGTGGCGCTGATGCCAATCGGTGCCTATGAGCCGGAATGGTTCATGAGCTCGCAGCATGTGACTCCCGAGGAGGCCATTCAGGCCTTTATGGATGTAGGCGCGGAATTGATGGTCCCCATGCACTTTGGAACCTTCCGGCTGGCGGATGATACGGCCCGGGAGGCGCTGGACCGGATGGAACAGGCACGCCTGGCACATGGAATTGACGGGAAACGTATACGTACACTGGCTTATGGGGAAACGCTGATTGTACATCCGGCGGAGCGGACACCAGCCCAATAGAGATTACATGTATCCGTTTATTGGGCAAAACTATACTTTATAGGCGGATCTTCGGGCTTTTTTCCTTGTTTTTATGCTATAATGAGCCGGAACCCTAAGTGAAAAGGATGGTAATGCTTAATGATCAGTACAAGCGGCGTAACACTCCGCTACGGAAAACGCGCACTATTTGAGGATGTCAACATAAAATTCACACCCGGCAACTGCTACGGCCTGATCGGAGCGAACGGCGCGGGTAAATCCACTTTTTTGAAAATTCTGTCCGGAGAGATTGAAGCCAACATCGGCGATGTGCATATCACACCCGGCGAACGTCTGGCCATACTGAAACAGAACCATTTTGAGTATGACGAGTATCTGGTACTGGAAACGGTAATTATGGGCCATACCCGCCTGTATGACATTATGAAGGAAAAAGATGCGCTCTATGCCAAAAGCGACTTCACCGAAGCTGACGGACTACGCGCCGGTGAGCTGGAAGGCGAATTTGCTGAACTGAACGGCTGGGACGCAGAACCTGATGCTGCTGCTATGCTGATCGGGCTTGGTATTATGCGTGAAATGCATGATAAGAAAATGGCCGAACTCAGCGGCAACGAGAAGGTCCGGGTACTCTTGGCGCAAGCCCTGTTCGGACGTCCGAATAACCTGCTGCTCGATGAGCCTACCAACCATTTGGATCTGGAATCCATCGGCTGGCTGGAGAACTTCCTCATGGATTATGAAGGTACTGTTATCGTCGTATCCCATGACCGACATTTCCTGAACAAGGTATGTACGCATATTGCCGATATCGATTTTGGCAAAATCCAGATGTATGTAGGCAACTACGACTTCTGGTATGAATCCAGTCAGCTGGCCCAGGCGCTGCAGCGTGACTCGAACAAGAAGAAGGAAGACAAGATGAAGGAGCTGCAGGCGTTCATCCAGCGCTTCTCCGCCAACGCTTCCAAGTCCAAACAGGCGACCTCCCGTAAGAAACAGCTGGAGAAGATTACGCTGGACGATATCCGCCCGTCGAACCGCAAATATCCGTTCCTCAACTTCAAACCTGAGCGTGAAGCCGGCAAGCAACTGCTTACCATCAGCGGGCTGAGCAAATCGGTGGAAGGCGAGAAGATGCTGGATGAGATCAGCTTTGTGGTCAACAAAGGCGACAAAATTGCTTTTGTCGGTCCTTACTCTCAGCCAAAATCACTGCTGTTCGATGTGATTATGGGCGAGAAAGAGGCGGATGCCGGCGAATATACTTGGGGCGTGACAACAACACAGGCATATTTTCCGAAAGACAACTCCAGCTATTTTGATGGAGTGAACATGAATTTGGTAGAATGGCTGCGTCAATACTCCAAGGATCAGGACGAAACCTTCCTGCGCGGATTCCTTGGACGGATGCTGTTCGCTGGTGAGGAAGCGCTGAAGAAAGCAAGTGTGCTGTCCGGGGGCGAGAAGGTTCGCTGCATGCTGGCCAAGATGATGCTGAACGGTGCCAACGTGCTCGTGTTTGATGAGCCCACCAACCACTTGGATCTTGAATCGATTACTGCACTCAATAACGGACTGATTGATTTTGATGGCACGATTCTGTTCACTTCCCATGACCATCAGTTTATTCAGACCATCGCCAACCGTATTATTGAAATTACACCAGCAGGGGTTATCGACCGCTCCATGACCTATGATGAGTATCTGGAGAATCCGGAAATCAAGGAAATGCGTGCCCGGATGTATCCTGTAGAAGTGTAAGAATGATATAGAAGCCTTGAACAAGCAATGTTCATAAGACAAACGGCTGCGTCGTCCCGAAAGGGATAACGCAGCCGTTTATGTTCCAAATATAAACAAGTACCTTACTTAGGAACCGCCAGTACGGCGGCGCTGATTGTTGGGCTTTTTGTTATTCTGGCTTTTCAGCGGTTTGGCAGAACCGGCTTGAAAGGTGGAACCAGGCTTGCCGGAAGCGTGCTGTTTCTTCTGCTCCAGTTTTTGACGGATGGCATCCGCCAGATTGATTTTTGGTTTTTCATGGTTCTCGCTCATTATGTTAACCCCCTTAGGTAGCAAGTCCTTTCCTTTATTCTAATTGTTTTTAAATGCTGCCACAAGGGCAAGAATAATTCAAAGAATGATCTGCCAGGGCACGGGAACAGTATAGAGAGTAATAGGGGGGGATGAAGGTTGGTTGATATTTATGATGATATACGTAAAGGTGAACGGGGCGCTCTAATTAGTGTTATCGCCTATCTTATTCTATCGGCCTTCAAATTGATCAGCGGCTATGTGTTCGGTTCGAGTGCGCTGCTTGCGGATGGGTTCAACAACCTCACCGATATTGTTGCTTCGCTTGCGGTGCTGATCGGTCTGCGTATTTCACGGAAACCGCCTGATTCCGATCATACGTACGGACATTTCCGTGCGGAGACGGTAGCGGCGCTCCTGGCTTCCTTTATCATGGCGATGGTTGGCATCCAGGTGATTGTGGAGGCCGTCCGCTCCCTGTTTGAGGGAGCCAAGGCCACGCCGCAGCTATGGTCAGCCGGGGTGGCAGTCGTCTGTGCAGCAGCCATGATGGGTGTATACATATATAACAAACGGCTCGCCAGACAGATTAATAACAACGCACTGATGGCTGCAGCGAAGGATAATTTCTCGGATGCTATGGTGAGCATTGGTGCCGCGGTAGGAATTGCCGGGGCACAATTCGGTCTGCCCTGGATTGATTCCGCCGCAGCCGTCGCTGTCGGTTTGCTGATACTGAAGACGGCATGGGATATTTTCCGTGATTCAACGTACCGCCTGACGGACGGATTCGACCAGGATCAGCTGATGGATCTACGAAGCACGATTGCCCGCACACCCGGAGTCGAAGGTATCAAGGACTTAAAGGCCCGTGTTCACGGGAATCATGTGCTGGTGGATGTGGTTGTGGAAGTCGATGCCCAGATTACAGTGAAGCAAGGCCACGCCATCAGTGACTCTATTGAGGAGCGGATGAGCAAGCTGCATAACATCATGAATGTGCAGGTTCATGTCGAACCGAAGCCTTGAGATTCCTTAATTTCTTCTAATTAGCTGTAATTTCCACCAAATCCAAGGAGAATTCGAGACTATAGACCCGGTAGTTACCATAAGTTGGCAAGCTTTTTTGTGAAATTTGGAGCATGTTCCATTTCCCGGTCAAGCCTATAATGAGGGCAGAAAGCAACAAACGAAGCGCGCGCCGTTGTTGAATTTCTCATTATGCTAAGCGGGGGAACGCTATGATCGTATCATATAAAGGGCTGGCATCATTTTTGCTGGTCTCGGCATCACTTGCGGTATCACTGGGGATGTTCAATCCTCAGCAGGCGCAAGCCGCTTCTGTTTCTGCCCAATCATCCGTTTCGGCATCCGCAGCGCAAACAGGTGTTATTGTATCATCTGTCCGTCTGCGTACAGCTCCATCAACAACTGGAAAAGTGCTGGGATATTTAAATAAGGGCGACCAGGTTGTTATCCTGGAAGAAACGAACAGCTATTGGTACAAAGTCAGAACCGTAGACGGTAACGTTGGATATACAAGCAGGGGAGAGCAGTATATCCAAGTGGCCGCAGCTCCGGCAGTACAAACAGCAGTGATTCAAGCTACAGTCCGTCTTCGGGATACCCCTTCAACGAGCGGGCAGATTACGGGATATCTATATAAAGATGATCAGGTTGCCATTTTGGAAGCACCGAATAGCTACTGGTACAAGGTAAGAACGGCTAATGGTAATGTTGGATATACAAGCTCGTCGGATCAATACATTTTAGTGGATGGAGGTACGGCATTGCCGGTTCCTGCTCCGACACCAGTGCCGACACCAGTGCCAACACCAGTACCGACGCCAGCACCAACACCTGCACCGGTGCCTACGGCTCCGCCACAGGCGGCAGTCATTGAGAGTGTAATTGCTGCAGGGATGGGCTACCTTGGAACCCCTTATGAGTTCGGCTCCAGCCGCAGCGATACCAGCACCTTTGATTGCTCCGATTTTATCCGGCAGATTTTTATGGATGCAGCCAATCTGAAGCTTCCTGCCGATTCCCGGCAGCAGGGTGACTGGATTAAGCAGAACAGTACGGTAGTCACCGATATTTCCGGACTGAAGCGTGGAGATTTGATGTTCTTCACGGATTACCAAGGCAGCTCGGTTTCCGCATATGCCGGAATTGACAAGTTGACGGCCAGAATTACGCATGTAGCTATGTATTTGGGGGATGGTCAGCTGCTTCAGACCTATTCAGTGGCTTCAGGCGGAGTACGGGTTGATAAATTAAGCGCTTCTTGGGTGAATCGTTTCCTTTACGGGGGCTCGGTCATCCGCTAAAATATAGAATAGTAGAGATGCGAAGCGACAGCAGGACAAGTTTGTGACGGGTGAACTAGGGCGGGTGTTTTGTGAGGCTATCCCTTTAGTAGATTGATTCTACTAAAGGGATAGCCTCTGTTTTTATGTTCATTGATATTCCCCGTTGCAGGCCCCTGACATAAATAAGCCGTGCAGGATCATTTAGATCTGCACGGCTTATCGTATGTAGGCCCGTAAAGAGTACGAAAAGGCTGGGATTTACGGGCGCTCGGCCGGGCATAGAATATGCTTCATAGCATGTTCTTCCTGCCGGAGGTACAATTATGGAATCATTACATCGCTGGAGTGATTACATAAGCAGACGCAGGCACCTTGATCCAGGCTGTACCCAGCCATGTGTAAATTTCTCTCCATTCATTGCCCCAACTGTCGGTCTTGACAGCCCCAGTGGTATCAATGGTCTGTGCACTCAACCAGCCCGCTGGAGTCATGCTGTCCATGGAAAGGTGGAAAGGTGTTGCTTTGGTCAGGATAATCATAGGCGTAGCTGGCTTAATATCTGCTTGTGTGATTACAGTCTCGAATTTCCCACCGTAGGTGTTGCCTGTTACGGTTGTGGTGGTACCCGATACTTCATCGGCTGAAGCCGTTGCGGCAAAAGAAGCTACAAGACCCATGGCTACTGCGATACTGGCGAATTTTTTCATCTGTGATTCCTCCTGGGATTGGTTTGTTTGTAGCAGGTTTTTCCTTATTCGTGCTAATAAGCTTGTAAACAGAAAGAAGGCCCTATGAACCAAACGTCTTATTTTTTTATTTTCGCAGTAACGGTCTTTGGTGCAAGGCCTACATGTTCTGCAGCGTGAATAGGATAGAAGAGAATTCCGAAACGGGTATGAGGTTCAGTGGGGAAAAGGCCGCAGAATGCCGCTTCACACACAATGAACCCGGATACTCCATCAGGAGTCCGGGCTCAGGTTGTGCCTGTATATGGAGAAGATCTTAAAGGCGGCTAATGCTATTTACATCGATCTTCCCCTGCGTCCCATAAACAGTGAAACAATGAAGAGAATCAGGAAGATGTAGAACAGTATTTTTGCGATGCCTACAGCGGCAGCTACAACATTGAAGAATCCGAAAATACCGGCGATTAAAGCAATAACAAGCAGAATTACCGACCATTTTAACATGATGTGTCATCCTTTCGGTGTGTAGGGTGTAGTCGAATGTAGTCATTGTTTAAACGGGGAGTTTTGTTTTGAAACAAACAAGGAGGGGGGATTTGACTTTTGTTTCGGGCTATTCACGTAAGGGTAACTATGCAGTAATAAGGCAGAGCAAGCAGACATTCAACGATTTGGAAGGGGTTTTGGAAATGATTATTGATCTAAGCGTCGCACTCGTGGCGATTGCATTTGCCGTACTCGTCTACTTTTTAATTAAAACCTTGAAATCAGCGAAGGAATCCCTCGATAAGGTCAGCCAGACTCTGCAGGAAGTGCAGAAAACGATTGACGAACTTACTTATGAAGTGAAAACCACAGTCAGACACGCGAACGATATTACCGCAGATGTTCAGAGCAAAATTCAAAAGATTGATCCGATTGTCGATTCCGTGAAAAACCTAGGTGACGTCATGAATGAACTGACGCTGACCATGAAGCAGGTATCAGTAACCGTCATTGAGAAGTACCGCAAGTCGCGTGAACTGAAGGAAAAGGCTAAAGCTGTATCGGTAGAAAGTACTCCGCTTAGTCCGGCAGAAGAACGCACCGTGAAGTCATACGATAGTGCAAATGCCAAGAAGTCACCTGGAAAAATAGCCATGGCGTTAAAAGGTGTAGACACAGCCGCTACCATTTGGCAGAAATTCCGTCATTAATTCATAAGACTGAGAACACGCAGCCGGGACGGCCATACCAAGCAGCAGAACATGAAAGGCGGGATGCTCCATGAACGTTATCCTTCTTTTGCTAAGTCTCCTGTCTCCCTATTTATCTGTATCTCCGCAGAAGGAGTCTGTTCCTGCCGCTTGGTTGTTCCCGCAGTCGCCGGTAGTGCTCGCTACTGAGCACAGTGTAAATGCCAGCCCCTATGTCACTGCCTTTGATTCCCTTGCCGGGGTGCCCTTGTATATGCCGGAAGAGGAGCTGCTGCAGGTTAAAGGTACGCCGCTCTCTGTTACCCCGGATCCTTGGCAGGGGTGCGAGGAGTACCATTATTCGGATATGTCCGCCGGAATTTGTGATGGGGCTGTTCTATACGTGCATGTCACTCCGGCTGAAGCGGGGGAATACGGACTGTACTTGAATGGACAGCGGATTGAACCGCAGAAGAATAATCTGCCTGAACTCCTGGGCTCTCCGGATTTTGTAGCTGAAGACGGGGATGTATATATGAGAGGAAGCACCGCACTTAAGATATACCGCAATTCACAGACAGGTGAATGGAACGGTATTGATTTGTTTGACGGGAATTCTTCTTGAGGCGTTTCAAACGCGTGGAAAGATGGTTAATGAAAGTCAGTCATCTTTTTAGCGTTGCCCTCTTATATAATACAAGGAGCGTGATTTCATGGATTCAATCCGTACGCAGGCTTATGCCAAGTTGCTTGAGAATGGTATTCAGGCGATAGAAGAAGTGAATCGGCTGCGCGACAGTGGTTACACTAGGGATGACATTTATGTGATCAGCCATAATGCGGATCGCGAAGGGCGAATTGTGGATGCGGCAGATACGAATGAGGTAGGTTTACACGAAGAGGGGCTGTTCGGCTCCATTGCCAACATGTTTCGTTCACGGGGTGATGCACTCCGCAACAAGATTACTTCATTAGGTTTCAGTGCAGCAGAAGCTGGCTTTTACGAGAAAGAGCTTGATACGGGCAAGGTTCTTGTTATCGCCAAAAAAAACCTGCATTAATTCGATGGCATTCACATGGAGAGACCTATAGTCCAATAGCGTAACCTCCAGTCCCACTGCAAGTGGTGGGGCTGGAGGTTACTTTGTTGAATACAAGTACATGGATTTATTCCAATATCTTGCTTTATGGAAACTGGACTTTTAGATATCGTATGATAGAGTTGAATATTTCTGAATTTTACGGTTGAAATACTATTCGTGTGGGGTGAAGAAAAATTGAGAATTTTAATCGTAGACGATAATCCGACTAACGTAATCATAATCCGTGAAATTCTAAAGAAGGAAGATTACCGGAACTTTATAACTGCAGCTTCAGCCAAAGAGATGCTACAGCTGCTGGGGATCGGCACAGGGACTGAAGATAAGCGGCCGAGACAGTCGGATATTGACCTGATTCTGCTGGACATGATGATGCCGGAAATGGATGGAATTGAGGCCTGCCGGGTAGTCCAGCAATATGAGCATCTGAGAGATATCCCGATTATTATGGTTACTGCGGTTGGTGACTCCAAGAAATTGGCCGAAGCGCTTGATGCGGGTGCTGTAGATTATGTGACCAAGCCCATTAACAAGGTTGAACTGATGGCACGTATCCGGCTGGCCCTCCGCCTAAAGCGCGAAAAGGATTGGCATGTGGAGCGGGACCAGCGGATACAGGATGAGCTGAAGCTGGCTGCTTTGGTACAAAATGCAGTCCTGAGTCTGCCGCTCAAGGAAGAGGCTTTTGAAGTTCATGCCCTGTACCAGCCCTCAGCAGAGCTTGCAGGTGACTTGTATGCCTGGTATCCGCTTGGAGACGGCCGGTATGCTGTTATACTGCTGGATATGATGGGACATGGTATTTCCTCGTCCCTATTCTGCATGTTCCTTGCTTCTGTACTCAAGGATACCGTAACGACGTATGTGCAGCCGGAGAAAGTTATTCAAGAGTTGAACCGGCGGTTTAACCAGTTATATATTGAGAAACAGCTGGTGCAGTATTATTTTACGGCGATTTATCTGGTTATAGATACCCGGATGAAGCGTATTGATTACGTGAACGCGGGGCACCCGCCGGGGCTCTTCTTCGAAGGCGGCTCCCTAAGTCCTGTTTTGCTGGAGAGCAACTGTCATCCGGTTGGCCTATTTGACAGCATTGATATTGAGCCGCAAACGCTGACCTTTGAGGATGAAGGCCACTTGGTGCTCTATACCGACGGGCTGCTCGAAATGTCAGAGGGCGGACAAGAAGAACAGCTGGATTTTATGGTTGGTTATTTGAACGGAGGGCATGAGTGGCACGAGCAGCTGATGCGCGCCTCCTTCTTCCATGACGTTCCTGACCAGGAACGTGATGATGACAAATGCCTGGTATGGATTTCGCTGAAGAAAGGAACAGATCCGGAATGAAAATAAAGGCTAAACTGCTGATCGGCTTCAGCGCAATGCTGGCCATTATGCTTTTGTTAACCTTCATTGGATACGACCGGCTTAATAATATGAGCAGCCAGCTGGACAGCTTTCAGGACAGGTACAGCAAGGGCCGCTCATCCTCCGGACTCCGGGGTGAAGTGAACGATATGGCGCGTATACTGACGACCTCCATGCTCAATGCGGACAAGCTCTCGGTTGGTTCCCAAAAAAGCGAGCTTGATGCTAAAGTCAAAAAAGCCGGAGGGTACCTCCAGAATATCGAAGATTCGATGGAAACAACAGAAGAAATGCAGCTGCTGAAACGGATTGAATCAGCCTATTCGGGTTATATAAATTATCAGAACAAAGTGCTTGATATGCTTTCCGCCGGCTATTTTCAGAATGCCAACGCCTACCGGAATGCAGAAGGGCAGAACATTCAGGAAGAGGTGCTGAACAGCCTGAATGCCCTGTCGGATTACAACGCATTCAGAATGACGGAGGAGAATACCAACGCTAAGAAGGCTTATGAGAGCTCCATCCAGATGGTGACCTTAATTATGGTTATAGGTCTGCTGCTGGGGCTTGGGGTTATTCTATGGGTGATTCCAAGCATCACACGAGGGCTTAATGTCGTTTCCATGATGATTAAGAGCTTCGGCAACGGCAAAATGAGGGCTATCCGCCGAATCAGGGTTACCTCCAAAGATGAGATTGGGGATGTCGCCCGGGTATTTCAGAACATGGCCAAAGATCTTGAACAGAAGCAGGAGATGGAGAAGGCCTATGCACAGGCGCAGAGCGATCAGGCTTGGCTCAACGCAAATATTGCCCGTGTAACAGATCTTCTGCGTGGCGTCAATTCGCTGGAACAGGTGACCCAGACCTTCATTGGTGAGTTCACCCCGGTGCTTGGTGCACAATATGGGGCAATTTACCTGAAGGATCAGAACAATCCTAATCTGCTTGTCAGTAGCGCATCTTATGCGGGAGAGGGCAGCGCCAAACTCAAAGCAAGCTTTGAAATGGGTCAAGGGCTTGTGGGGCAAAGCGCGCTGGATAAAACTCCAATTAAGCTTATAGAGGCACCGGAAGACTATATTTCTGTTACATCCGGTTTTGGGGGTTCGCATCCGGATCATATTCTGATCTATCCGGTCCTCTTCGAAGATGAATTGATGGGGGTTCTTGAATTTGCCTCCTTTACTCCATTTAGTGTCCTGCAGAATGAATTGCTGCATCAGCTTGCAATCAGCATGGGTGTGATTCTAAATAATATCAGCCGCCAGCTTGTAGTGGAGGAGCTGCTCCGGGAATCCCAGGCGCTTACTGAAGAATTGCAATGTCAGTCGGAGGAGCTGCAGACACAGCAGGAAGAGCTTCGCCGCTCCAATGAAAATCTGGAGGAGCAGACGGATGCGCTTCGACGCTCTCAAGAATTACTGCAGCGGCAGCAGGGAGAATTGGAGCATTACAATACCGAGTTGATCGCTAAGACCCGTGCATTGGAGGACCAGGTGCAGGAGGTGGAGGAGAAGAAGGATGAAATCGAGCATGCCCGCAGCCAGTTGGAGAAGCAGGCGATGCAGCTTGCCGTGACCAGCAAATATAAATCCGAGTTTCTGGCCAATATGTCACATGAGCTGCGCACTCCACTCAACAGTCTGCTGATTCTATCCCAGCTGCTTACAGAGAATAAGGATGGGAATCTGACGGAGAAGCAGGTGGAATTTGCGCATACGATTTATATGTCTGGCGCGGATCTGCTTAAAATGATTGATGAGATTCTTGATCTCTCCAAAGTGGACGCCGGTAAAATGGAGCTAAATTATGAGGAAATACCTCTAACCGAGCTGAAAACCTTCGTGAAGCAGAATTTTGCACCGCAGGCTGTGAAAAAAGGATTGTCTTTGCGCCTTTTGTTCGATGAGCCGTTGCCGGATTCCCTCTTCACAGACGGTCACCGGTTGAAGCAAATTCTGCGGAATCTGCTGTCCAACGCCTTCAAGTTCACGAGTGAGGGTTTTGTGGAATTTGCGGTAAGCGCCGCAAATAAGGAGCATCTGCCCGCCTTCCTTCCGCATGAGTTCGAATATATTGCGATTTCTGTGAAGGATAGCGGGATTGGGATTCCTGCAGACAAGACAGACATTGTCTTTGAAGCGTTCCAGCAGGTGGATGGAACAACCAGCCGCAAATATGGCGGTACCGGACTGGGACTATCGATTAGCCGGGAACTTGCACGTCTTATGGGTGGAGCCATTGGACTGGAATCGCGTGAAGGTCAAGGCAGTATTTTCACCTTGTACTTGCCGGTTAAAGGTCATTACAGCCTCCTTCCTGGAGTGCTCGAGGCTGCAGCCTCCCGGGAGCGTGAGGTTTCGGTGATATCTCAATATAACAGTGAGTACCGGATAGAACGTACAGAAGACACTCCAGCTGCGCCTATGGAGCCTATTATCATGGAGGATGACCGTGATCATTTGTCTTCCAAGGATAAGATCCTGCTGATTATTGAAGATGATGAGAAGTTCGCCAAGATTCTGCTTGATATGGCCCGGAGCCGCGGTTTCAAGGGTCTGGTAGCCCTTCAGGGAGATATTGGCCTGACTATGGCCCAAACGTATCTGCCGGATGCCATTATCCTGGATATCCAGCTTCCAGTTCTGGATGGCTGGGCGATTCTGCGGGAGCTCAAGGGCTCTTCACAGACCCGCCATATTCCTGTTCATGTGATTTCTGTGAATGATGAAGTGAAGCAGGGATTGATGATGGGGGCGATGGCTTACTTAAGAAAGCCATCCTCAAGAGAAGCGCTGGACCGTGCATTTTCACAAATTGAGAACTATACAGCCAGTACCCTGAAGCATTTGCTGATTGTAGAGGATGACGCTACTCAGCGCCGCTCCATCATGGAGCTTATCGGGCATGATGATGTAGCCATCACCGCAGTTTCCACTGGGCATGAAGCGCTGAGCGAGCTTCGTAAGCAAAGATATGACTGTATGGTTCTCGATCTGATGCTGGACGATATGACCGGTTTCGAGCTGCTGGACCAGATTCGTGATGATGAAGATCTAAATGATCTGCCGATTATTATCTATACCGGCAAGGACCTGGACAGCAAGGAAGAAACTAAGCTGCGCAAGTATGCTGAATCTATTATTATTAAGGATGTGCGTTCACCGGAAAGACTGTTGGATGAAACCACGTTGTTCCTGCATCGGGTGGAAGCCAATCTTCCTGAAGACAAGCGTAAAATCCTGCAAAAGCTGCACAATAAAGAAGAACTGTTCGACGGTAAAAAAATATTGCTGGTTGATGATGATATCCGCAATGTATTCGCCCTTTCCAGTGTGCTGGAAGGGTATCATATGGAAGTTAAGTTCGCAGAGAACGGCCGTGAGGCGCTGGACATGCTGGTGGAGCAGGAGGATTTTGATCTGGTGCTGATGGATATGATGATGCCGGAAATGGACGGATATGAGGCCATGCGCCGGATCAGACAGATGCCGCAATATCAGAAACTGCCCATTATCGCGCTTACGGCTAAGGCAATGAAAGAGGACCGGGCCAAGTGTATAGAAGCCGGCGCCTCTGATTATATGAAGAAACCTATCAGTACTGAGCAGCTTCTTTCTCTAATGCGTGTGTGGTTGTATTCGTAAGCCCGCTTTTGGGGTAATAGGATTACAGTACTAAATTACAACCCATCCAGAGATACGTTAGGTGCAAGGGAGCCTTGATAATAATGACAGCTATGGAACGCGGGTATGAAGAGCAATCTGCCCAGACCGGGATCAAACAGGAGCTTGAGCAGATTGAAATTGAACTGCTTCTCAGCGGTGTACACCGCCTTTACGGATATGATTTCAGGAATTATGCGCTGCCTTCCCTGAGGCGGCGGATCTGGCATCATGTGCATACGGAGAATGTACCCAGCATTTCCGCCCTGCAGGAGAAAGTGCTGCATAACCGGGACTGTTTTGAACGGTTTGTATACAGCTTGTCCATTCCGGTAACGGAGATGTTTCGGGACCCCGGCCTCTTCCTGACCTTCCGTCAGAAGGTCATCCCGCTCCTTCGGACCTATCCCTATATCCGGATCTGGCATGCCGGGTGCTCCACCGGAGAAGAAGTGTATTCCATGGCCATCCTCCTGCATGAGGAAGGGCTGTACGACAAGGCGCGCATTTATGCCACGGACATGAACGCACGCTCCCTGCAGCAGGCCAAAGAAGGGGTATACGAGATCAGTAAGATGAAGCAGTATACTAAGAATTACATGGAAGCGGGAGGAACCCGCGCATTCTCCGAATATTATACAGCGAAATATAATTCTGTGATTCTGCAGCCTTATTTGCGCAAAAATATTATTTTTGCAGAGCATAATCTGGCTACAGATACCTCTTTTAATGAGTTCAATGTAATATTTTGCCGGAATGTCATGATCTATTTCAACGACGAGCTCAGGGATCATGTGCATGGCTTGTTCCATGAAAGCTTAAGCCGTTTCGGAGTTCTGGTACTGGGCTCCAAAGAGTCTATACATTTTACCAGGTTCAGTGACAGTTATGAGCCCCTGGACAGAGTGGAAAAAATATACCGTAAGAACAAATAGCGGGTGAGGAGGGGCCAATGGGGGTTCAAGAACCGATTCATATACTGCTTGTCGATGACCGTCCTGAGAATCTGCTGGCGCTGGAAGCAGTGCTTGAAAGCCAGCATTATAAGCTTGTCAAAGCGAATTCCGGTGAAGAAGCACTGCGGTGTTTATTAAGACATGAATTTGCAGTGATTGTACTGGACGTACAGATGCCGGGTATGGATGGAATTGAAACTGCCAAATTGATCAAAGCCAGAGAGAAGACAAAGGATATTCCAATTATTTTCATCTCAGCCAACAGCAAAGAGGCGGAGCATCTGTTTGCGGGATATTCGGCTGGTGCGATTGATTATATGGTCAAGCCCTTCATCCCCCAAATTCTGAAGTCCAAAATCGAAGGCTTCGTCGATATGCACCTTACGACCAAAAAGCATCAGATGCAGACCATGCTGCTGCAGCAAAAGACGCAAGAGCTGGAGAGAATTAACGGAGAACTGACCAAAGCCAAGGAAGAGGCGGAGATTGCCGCCAAAGCCAAGACGGAATTCCTGGCTATGATGAGCCATGAGATTCGCACGCCGATGAACGGTGTGGTGGGCATGATTGACCTGCTCATGGAGACGGAGCTTGCTCCAGACCAGAAAGAGTATACGGAGATCATCCGCAAAAGTGCCGATACGCTCATTACCGTTATTAACGATATTCTTGATTTCACCAAGATGGAATCAGGTAAAATGGAAATGGAAGAACAGTTATTTGAGCTACAGACCACTATCCAGGAGGTATTTAGCTTATTTTCTGCGGAAGCTGGCAAAAAAAATCTTGAACTGGCCTATTTTATTGACCAAAAGCTGCCTAGGCTGATTTACGGGGATATGGCCCGTTTGCGTCAGGTATTAATCAATTTAGTCGCGAATGCCGTTAAATTTACCAATCAAGGCGGTGTTTACCTTGTAGCCTCCAGGGTGTCTTCGGAAGATCATAAGATGACCGTAGAATTCACCATTAAGGATACAGGCATTGGGATTTCTCCGGAAAAATGTGACCGGCTGTTCCAGCCGTTTTCTCAGCTGGATTCTTCTATGACGCGCAAATACGGCGGCACAGGTCTGGGACTGGCCATCTGCAAATCCCTGGTTGGAATGATGGGCGGTGAAATCCGTGTGGAATCCATGGAGGAAAAAGGGGCGACCTTTGTTTTTACAATTAAGACCACAGTGCCGGATGATGAACTTGGAAGAACCTTTCAGGAGGAGGAGCATCCTGCTGTAGAAACCGGTCAACATTGGCAGAAAAAGATCCTTGTAGTGGATGATCATCCGATCAATCAGCGCCTGATGGTAAGTATGCTGGACAAGCTGGGCTATGACTCCACAGTTGCCAAGGATGGTCATCAGGCAGTGGAGCTGTCTCTCCGCGAGGATTATGATTTCATATTTATGGACCTGCAGATGCCTGTTATGGATGGATTGACGGCCACCTCCAGAATCAGGCAGGGCTCTGGACATAATGCTACCCATGCTGTCATTATTGCGATGACCGCGAATGTAATGGAGGGGGTCCAGAACCGCTGTTCTGCTGCTGGAATGGATGGGTATATCAGCAAGCCGCTGAAAATGAGCAGCTTGAAACAAATTATTTTACGTTATGCCTCCAGTGACAATCCGGCTGAGATACGGAACACCTCACTTTTCAAGGCATAATCCATTAAGTACCAATGTATGAATGTGGCGTTTTTTGTTTCAACCGTATAGCTTTAGGGTTATTGGTAAAGAAAACATTTATCAGGAGAGATTGTCTATGAATACAAATAAAAGCGAAAAGTTCCACGCAAGAACCGAAACAGAAGGCAATGTATGCACGGTTTACTTAGTTGGCGAGCTCGATTTGTCGGTAGCTCCCGACTTTCGTCTGGTGATGGAACCACTGGTAGGGGATACTGGGCTTGACCTTGTGATTAATCTGAAGGAATTGAGATATATCGACAGCACAGGCATTGGTATTCTGCTCTCGATTCTCAAAGCAAGACATGGAATGGACGTTAAGTTTTCAGTTGAGGAAGTTCCGCCGCAAATACAGAAGCTATTTGATATGACAGGAATCTCCAAGTTTTTTGCCCCCCAAGAGAATTCCCACTAGGAAAGGATCGAACTAAGGATGAGTGATGACGTGCAAAAAGTAGTTCTTCAGTTACCCGCAAGTGCAGAATATGTCGATATCGTCAGACTGAATTTATATGGCATTGCCTCCAAAATGGGCTTTACTTATGAAGACATTGAGGATATGAAAGTGGCTGTATCCGAAGCATGCAACAATTCGGTTCTTTACGCTTACGGGCAGGAAGACGGGATGGTTGATGTAATCTTTGAAGTTGGAACACGAGCCTTGTCCATCACCGTCAAAGATGAGGGGGAGAGCTTTGACGGATTGGAAGAGTCCGAGGAACGTATGACGCTGCATGATAAAGAGCTGAATGATGTTCAGGTAGGCGGGCTGGGCTTTTATTTAATGCAAGCGCTCATGGATGACGTTAGCGTAGTGAGCGAAGCAGGGAGAGGGACAGTCGTCACCCTGACCAAGCGGCTTAATTTCAGCGAGGAGAAAGTATGAACGAAAAAGTGACTCCCCCCGAGTCCATGAACGAAGCGGTAAGTCTGATCTGGGAATACCAGCAGACCAAAGATAATGAAATTGCAACAGTTTTGATCCGTAAATATGAACCCATGGTGAAGATGGCTGCCGGTAAAATTGCCCGCAACCGTCCAGATCTGTACGAAGACTTATATCAGGTAGGACAAATGGCGCTGATTAGGCTGCTGCAGCAATACGACATCAGTCTGGGAATTCCTTTTGAACCGTATGCCATGAAAAGCATGATCGGGCACATGAAAAATTACCTGCGCGATAAATCCTGGTACATACAGGTTCCTAGAAGGATCAAAGAAAAGGGTGCCCTTGTCCAGCAGGCGATTGATGAGCTAACCATCAGATTGGAACGTTCTCCTGCCGTAGAGGAAATTGCTCATTATCTTGATCTTACCGTAGAAGAAACTGTGGAAGTACTAGCCGGTCGGGAATGCTACCATTACGTATCCCTGGATTCGCCTCTATCCCAAGAGGAGACAGGGGCTACACTTGGTGAGATTATCAGCTCTGAAGCCAATGATTATGAGACCGTAGAGAAACGCATGGATTTGCAGCAGGCCCTCGGGCAGCTTAAGGAACAGGAACAGCAGGTGTTGCTGCTGGCTTTCCAGGACGGGCAATCCCAACGTGCCATCGCCCAGAAGCTTGGAGTGTCGCAAATGAGCGTATCACGGATTCAAAAGCGGGCTACAGAAAAGCTGAAGCAGATTATGGCGAATTCATCCTATTAATATAAATTTGGGTTATAACAAAATGGACATGCCTGATTCCCGTGCGGGGAGGGCATGTCCATTTTATATATATCATTATTTAAATGGATCAGCTGTTGGCATCAATGTACTTCTTGATCTCTCCGAGGTATTCTCCGATTACCGGCACATTCAGGAACAGACTGAGAATATAGCCCAGTAAGCCCAGAATCACAAAGGTGCCAAGGGAGAGTCCCAGACCACGGGATATGCCTGCCATGAGATTGGTGATAATCCGTTTTTTAGGGTCTGTATAGTTTTCAAGGATATCCTTAAATTCCAATTTTTCCAGCGAATCGGCAATTTTGTCAAGCCTGGCGTTTAGCCGTTTCACTTCATGCCTAAGCTCGAAGGGATGCTCCTCTACATCGTAGGTTTTCGTGTTGTTCCCCGCATCTCCCATAAGGTTACCTGCTTTCTATAGCCCGTAACCGGACTTTGATAAATTAACAAATATTACATAACAACAGCCAGCTGCAAGTGAGCTGGCTGTTTCCGGATCTAGATCAAGCCGCGGATCACCGCTTTTAGTAAGAAGATTTATAAGAAGCCTTAACTTCTTCCTTGGCTTCCTGTGCCGTATCCGATATATCCTTGGAAGAAGCGGAGGCTTCCTCGGCAACGTCCTTTGAAGCGTCTTTGACATCAGAAATGATATCGGCGGATGCGCTTCCTACCGTTTCGCCGATTTTTTTACCTGTTTCGGATAACGTAGCGGCAATTTGTTGTTTACTATCACTGACTGTAGTGAAAATATCAGAAGCTTTGGCGGATACCGTGCTGGCAAGGTCAGTAGTCTTTTCTAGGGCGGTAGCAGCAATCGTTTTGGTTTTATCCGTTACGACACCTGCAACCTCTTTGGTTTTGTCCGTAGCGGTCGAGAATTTCTCAGACAAGTCACTGCGCATTTCACGGCCTGGCTTAGGAGCGAACAGCAATGCAGCGGCAGCTCCAATCAAACCTCCGATGAAAATACCTTTGAAAAATGTGTTTCCGCTCTCTACCGGATATTCTGTCTCTGCTTTATTCATAACCAATCACTCCTCATTCGATTATTGTATTCCAGTTCCTGGCGGCAGGGAGTAGAGCATATAGTGTAGATGGTTTCCCTCGCCGCCGGTAACCGGATTTCAGGGTGGCCTGAACGTTCTTACTTCGTATATAAACTTGGGCGTATGGGCTGAAACAGCAAAGAAGGACGGCAAAGATTCCCGGAGCATGCTTCAGCATTTGTGATGTTAAGAGACCTATTGTGATAAAAACGGGGGATTTTGCGACTTTACAAACTGCCGAAACTTTAAAGTCAAACAAACCATCCTGGCTTCCTTGATTGACAAAGAAAGGAAGAGGGTAAGGAATACATAATTACAGAATTTTTTGAGCGAGAAAGCCCACTCCTTTAGGTGTGGGATGATAGCGAGATTGGAACAGGCGTGTCCTAAGACACGTTAATGTTCCAACATTTTTTGGTTATCATGTTTCAGTTTTGAACATAAACTGATACAATTAATGTATGGATAATTATAGAAGAACCAACACAACCGTATCGCTAATCCATTATCACTTTGTTTTTTGTCCACGGTATCGAAAGAAAATCTTTCTTGAATTTGATGTTGAAAGTAGATTTAAGGAGTTGATTAAAGAGGTTTGTGATGATTTGAAAATAGAGATTATCGCAATCGAAACAGATAAAGATCACGCACATCTATTTTTGAATGCTTTGCCGACATGTAGTCCTGCTGATATTATGGCAAAAATTAAAGGAGTCACATCTAAACGACTAAGAGAGGAGTTTAAACATTTAGCTCATTTGTCTTCACTTTGGACACGTTCATACTTTGTAAGTACCGCAGGAAATGTGTCTAGCGAAACTATTAAAAGATATGTTGAACAACAAAAAACAAGGGGGTGATCGAAACAATTGCGATAAGTCTCAAATATATATACGACAAATATTTTGGCTAGGGGGTTGGTCATTAATCAGAGAATCAACATTTGACGAGTATAAATCAATCAAAAGAGCGAAACAAATGAAGGAGAGGTGAAAACTTATACAGTCGGTCACTATAAAGATAAGATTCTTTCCAAGTCACTCCATCGAATTGAAGTTATTAAGTAGAGAATATATTCGAACGATTAATTCATTAACAGAACAAGCAGAAAAAGAAGGTTCATTCCCCAAACTCACCACGAAAGATGTAGAAGCTAAACTCCCTTCTGCTGTACTAAATCAAGCGATTCGTGATGCTAAAAGCGTATTTAAGAAAACGAAGAAGGAAATGAAGCGTCCAATATTAAGGAAACCAACCTACTATATCAACAACCAAAACTATTCCATTGGCCATTCCTCTATTGCTTTTCCTATCATCGTGGACAACAAAGTGAAAAAGACGGTTTTTCCTGCTCATTTAACAGAAAGAGATAAACAATTTCTTCAACATGCAAGATGTGGTCTTATGAGAATCGTTGAGAAATCAGGAAAATGGTTTGCTCAAGTTTCACTTGAAATTCCTACAGAGACAACAGCAGGCGAAGGGGTAATAGGCATTGATTTAGGATTGAAAGTCCCTGCTGTTGCTGTGACTAGCGAAGGAAAGACGAGATTTTTTGGGAATGGTAGAGAAAACAAATATATGAAACGCAAGTTCCGTAGTGAACGAAAAGATTTAGGAAAGAAGAAAAAGCTACGTGCAATTCGTAAACTGGATCATAAAGAACAAAGATGGATGAAAGATAAGGACCACAAAGTAAGTAGACAAATTGTGAATTTTGCCATAGAGAAACAAGTGTCTGTCATTCACTTAGAGAAGCTGACAAACATCAGAAAAACGACAAGAACAAGTCGTAAAAACGAAAAAAATGTGCACACATGGTCATTCTATCGCTTGGCACAATTCATTGAATACAAAGCAAATATGGCAGGGATCAAAGTGGAATATGTGAATCCTGCGTATACATCGCAAAAATGTCCATTTTGCTCTACGCTAAATAAAGCGATAGATAGAAAATATTCGTGTCCATGTGGGTTTCATACTCATCGAGATAGAGTCGGTGCAATGAATATTATTCACGCACCTGTGATTGGTGGTCATAGTCAATCAGCCTAAGATGCTAAAACGCACTGTCTTAGGAGGGCTGATGGCACAGCCCAATCTTGGGGTCAGACTTCGATCGCAGAAATGCCCTTCGACTTAATCACCCAAGAATCCCACTGCTTTAGCTGTGGGAGTGTCAAAGCGCCCTTGTATTTGAGGATAAGGTTCATACATCATTGGAGGTGCACACAATTATGATCAAAGTCATTACATCAGCAGAGTGCCATACTTCGAATAAAGAATGGATACACAGTGAATTCTGCTTTTCTTTTGCCGATTACGATGATCCAAGCAATGCGCACTTTGGGGCACTGCTGGCCCATAACGACAATGAGCTTAGACCGGGGCAAGGCATGCATGAGCATCCGCATCATGCGATCTGAATTTAAAAGGAACGGGCAGTGACATGAGCGCGGAGTTCCTGCTGATTGACCTTCCTTAGATTCAACTTTCAGCAAGTCAAAGAGAGTCCCATGCCTTAGGTGTCCATCTGCTGATGGCCGTAAGGCATGGGACTCTTGTTCGTACTTGTATCACATTTTTTATTTCGCCCGCAGGCGTCCGAGTTCGGAAACCAGCGCTTCGACTTGGGAAATGCTTAGTCTGTCACTGCCCATAGCCACTTCGTAAATATCAAGAATGTCCTCATAATTCTTTACTGAGAAGGCTGAAGCCTGCATGGCTGCAGCACTTGCCATTTTCAGCTTGCTTTTAATGCCCTCAATCATATATTCAACATTTTCCTGGGTAGGCTGGGATAGATCCATTGGGGTTAACAGTCCTCTCTGCATATTAATTCAAATATTCTATCATGTTTGGGGGTGCAAACACCATTTTTTTGTCCATTCCATGGATATCATGTTAAATTAATAGAAATATATTCGGAATGAATCGTAGAAAGGGGCGGGGAGATTGGCAATCAGGGAGCAGGAGAGCAGAAAACGCAAAAAAATGGATGCTTCCGGGCTGACTTCCTTCTTCCGGGAGATCGCGTTCCGGCATCCGCTGGAGCAGATCACATTTTTGTGCATAGGAACGGACAGGTCCACTGGGGATGCGCTTGGACCGCTGACCGGAAGCCGGCTTTTGGAGCATGGATTTCCGCATGTAAGCGGCACGCTGCCGTCACCTTGTGACGCGGATAATCTGGAGGCACGGATAGCAGAGATTCCTACAGGGCAGATTATTATTGCTATTGACGCATGTCTCGGTCCTCCGGCATCGCTTGGCTATTTCCTGACGGCTGCTGAGCCGCTGCGTCCGGCACAATCGGTGGGACTGATGCTTCCGGCTGTGGGACATTACAGCTTGGCTGCCATTGTAGACGTGAACGGACCACGTCCTTACCGGACACTGCAGAGTACTCCGCTGAACAGAGTGATGGGAATGGCCGGGCAAATTGCCCTGGCTGCAGCGGCCGGATTCGGAATGGATGACCGGAAAGCGTTTCAAGAGTGAAGAAATGGCTTAATAATTAAGACAAGCAAACCGTCTCAAGCCTCGGATCGTTTAGCTGTCCGCGAGCCGCGTTTGGCTATTACATAGAAAGAGGGAAGCTGACATGGAAAACATTCGTTGTGAGGGAAGCAATATTTGTTACAGTGATCAGGGCAAAGGTGACGTTATTGTGCTGCTGCACGGTTTCTGTGGAAGCTCCGCTTATTGGGAGCAGGTAATCCCGTCTCTTAGCAGTAATTATCGGGTGATCGCTCCGGACCTGCGGGGCCATGGGGCCTCGGACGCCCCGCTCGGGGCGTATACTGTGGATCAGATGGCTGATGATGTACTGTCACTGCTTAATGCGCTTGAGATCCCGGAGTGTTACCTGCTGGGGCATTCACTTGGCGGATATATCACTCTATCCTTTGCACAGCGTCACGCATCCCGTCTAAAAGGGTTCGGGCTGATACACTCTAGTGGCTACCCGGACAGTGAAGAAGCCAAAGAGAACCGTCTGAAAAGTGTAAGCACGATTCAGAATGAAGGAATCTTTGCGTTTGTGGATGGTCTGGTACCAGGTCTCTTTGCACCAGGGGCCGCTCCGCAACTGCTTGAACGCACGAAGGAGATCGGTTACAGAACGCCTCCGCAAGGGGCGGTGGGTGCAGCGATGGCGATGCGTGAGCGTCCTGACCGCCGCGACGTCATCTCAGCTACAATGCTGCCAGTGCTGCTGGTAGCCGGTGCAGAGGACAGTAAGGTACCCCCTGAACGGACGTTTACCTCGGACAAACCGAATGTAACCCAGGCGACCATTCCAGGAGTAGGACATATGAGCATGTATGAAGCTCCCGGACGCTTGTCGGAAATCATTAAGGATTACGTGCATGCGGCTGTGCGCACATAACTAGAGATTGGAACAAACCGCAAGACCTTTTGCTAAGCATACAGAAAACCTACAGAGGCAGCACCCGCCAGACTACGCGGGTGCTGCCTCTGTTATTGGAACACTATTCCTGATCTCTTCGGCCATAGGCTAGTTAAGTAGCGCATAGATGTGTAATGGTTTAAGATGAATTCAAAGGGCAGCCCAGCCGTAAGGGGTGGCCGTTAAGAGAAGCATAGCAGTCCATGCGCTGCAGCTATGGAAGGAGTGTGCCATATGTTCCGAAAAGACTACATCGTGCGGATGATTGAGGATATGACGGCGATGGTTGCCAAGGTAATGACACTTAAGCAGGAGAAAAAGACAACCGAAGCTTTGTGGGAGGTCGATGAGCTGCTGATCCGGCATTTCCGCCTGAATTCCCGGCTGCTGAATTCACTGTCCGTAGAGGATATTATCGATATGTATCTGCTTGGAGGCGTTGTGGAATCCGATAAGCTTCAGGGTGTGGCGCGGCTGCTTAAAGAAGAAGGACAAATCTATGCTGCGGCTGGAAACCAAGATGCGGCTTTGTTCAGAGCGATGAGGTCACTGCATCTTTTTTTGTACGCCGATCTTCATGGTGCAGAACGTGAATTGCTGCAGATGCCGGCTGACATTGATGAGCTGTTAATAGAAACGCAGGCGTATAGGCTTCCGGCAAAAACAGAACGGCTGCTGCTCACCTACTTGGAATCCATCGGGCGGTATGCCAAAGCAGAGGACAGCCTCTACAGACTCTGGGAGCAAGGGGAGAATGTTGCCCGGGAAGGCAAAGAACTGTATGACCGTCTGTTGCTGAAAAGCCCGGAGGAACTGGAACTCGGCGGTCTTCCGGCACAAGAGGTTAGAGAAGGCAGGGATGAATGGGAGAGACGGCTACAGTTCCACTAAAAAAATGCTATACTACATTAAGAAAATTCAGGAGAACAATTGTCTCCCATGTTATGAATAACTATGACCTAAATGTATAACGCTATAATTTATTTTTGCGTGACGAAAGTGAGATGTACCCTGTGGAATCTTTGAATGCATTGATTGAACAAGTCATAAGCGGCCGTACTCTGATTACGGCAACTCTTAGCCAGCTGCGCAGCAAAGGCGAGACCCCCTACACCAAGGTTCAGGTGAAACCTGTGGAATTAAAGGGCAAGCTGAATTATCAGTTTGCCTATTATACCGGTCCCAAGGTTGAACACCGCAATATTCCGGCTGAGGCTGCTGCGGAGGAATTGATGTCATTGCTGAGAGAGACGTTCCGCCAAGGACTGCTCTGTACCATTGAGGCAGATTATCAAGTGTTGATCAGTAAAAAGTACAAGGTTTCGATTCTGACCAAATCGCCGAGCAAGCAGGAGGCTCCGGACTTGGCCCATAACCGCCGCAAGCGGTATGTGCTGGATGAAGGAGAACCTGTGCCGTTTCTGGTGGAGCTGGGCATTATGAACAGCGAAGGAAAGGTGCTGGCTAAGAAATACGACAAGTTCCGCCAGATCAACAGGTTCCTGGAGATGGTGGAGGATGTGCTTAACGATCTGCCGGCTGGCCGTCCATTGACCATTGTTGATTTTGGCTGCGGCAAATCCTATTTGACCTTTGCCTTGTATCATTATCTGGCCATCCGCGAGCAGCGGGAGCTGAACATTGTCGGACTCGATCTCAAAGCCGATGTCATTGAGCATTGCAGCGCGCTTGCGTCAAGGCTCGGCTACGACAAGCTACGCTTCCTGGTTGGTGATATTGCGGACTATAACGAGCTGGATCAGGTCGATATGGTCGTAACACTTCATGCCTGCGATACGGCTACTGATGCTGCACTGGAAAAAGCCGTCCGCTGGGGCGCATCGGTGATCCTGTCAGTTCCCTGCTGCCAGCACGAGCTGTTTGCCCAGATCGAAAGTGAGGTGCTGAATCCGCTGCTGTCGCACGGAATTCTGAAAGAACGCTTCTCCGCCCTCGCTACCGACGCGATCCGGGCGAAGCTCCTGGACCTCATGGGTTACCGGACACAACTGCTGGAGTTCATCGATATGGAACATACGCCGAAGAACATCCTGATCCGCGCTGTCAAAAGCGCAAGCGGAGACAATGCCGCCAAATGGCGCGAATACAGTGCATTCCGTGACTTTCTTGGTGCGGAACCGTATCTTGAACGCGCCTGCACTGATCTGCTGCCGATAAAAAGCAGCCTGGAGGGTTAAACCCTTTAATAGGATGAATAGTTAATACCATGACAGGACGGATGGTTCCCGGAGGGAACAACCGTCCTGTTTTAAATTTATGGATTAACATGGCCCCGCTATAGATGATCCGGATATTCAGCTACGTTATCTTTTGTTTCAGACTAAATCTGGAAATACTAAAGGTAACTTGATTCATACAGGAGAAATTCGAATGCGGTGGAATAAGCGGCTGAACAGCCCGGAGCTGAATATAGTGTATGTTTGTGCAGGTACGGTATTTACTGCGGGGGTGGCAGCCTGTCTGTTGAGGGGGCTGTTTTTTACCGGGGAGATATATCCGTTTCTCACGGTGTGGTTTGCACTGTGCGGGCTTCTTGTCGCCCCGGTGCTGGCTGTATTTGAATTGCACAAGAGGACTGACGGAAGAGGTCAAGAATCCGGGGGCCCTGTGGTGAAAAAGGCCGCTTTGACCCTGCTGGGCTGTCCGCTGGCCATCCTTGTTCTTTATGCATGGACAGGGCTGCGGGGGCCTATATCTGCGCAGGGGACACTGGATGAGCTGCTCCGCTGGGGATTGTATGCTTCTTTTGCCGTACTGGCCTATTTCTGTGCGGGATACCGGCAGGGTGCCCGGCTTCTGGGGGCGATGTGGCATGCGATGGGAATGGCCATCAGTTTAAGCGCATTGTTTGCAGTATGTGCCGGGTTCAAGCTCCCCTATGCGGTAGCATATACTTCAGCGCCTGAAGTCAGCGCCACAGGCGCCAGACTGGCAGGTCTGCTCGAGTATCCGAATACGTTTGGAGCAGTGATGGCTGTTTTCCTGCTGGAGCGCCTGTTTGCTGCTGCTTCCCTGATGGAATCGGCTAAGTCCAGGCCATCAGCGATCAAACAGTCCGTAGCTACTGGAGTGTATGGCATGCTGCCGCTGTTCCCTTATGCCGCCGCGCTGCTCCTCAGCGAGTCGCGCGGCGCGTGGTTGTCCGCGGCCTTCGCCGGCGCCGCGGTCCTGCTCTGGAAGCGGCAGCTCTGCGCGCCGCTTCTGCTTGCCGGCGCCGCGCCTATGGCTGCTGCGGCGCTGTTCTACCGCCAGCTGGCCCGTGCCGGGCTGGCGGTAGAGCCTGCACCCGGCCTGCTGCTGCTGGCCGGGCTGTGGGGCGCCGCGCTGCTTGGCGGCGCGTGGCTGTGCTGCCGCCGGCGAGTCGCGGCAGGCGGGGGCTGCGCCGCCAGGGTGGCTCTGGCGGCGGTGATGTGGACGGCGGCGGGCAGCGCCGTCCTCTTGCAGGTACGCGAGCGGATAACCGGACCGTCATCGACGGTCGCCGCTCGCGGGCTGCTCTACCGCGATGCCTGGAAGCTCGCGGCAGAGGCACCCTGGCTGGGACGCGGGGGCGGGACTTGGCGGAGCTCGTATCTCGCCGCCCAGTCCCGCCCCTATGTGGGCAGCCAGGTGCACAATGGATACCTCGACCTCCTGTTGAACCTGGGAGGCGTCGGCCTTGCCATTCTCCTGCTGCTGCTGATCGCAGCAGGATGGCTGGTGGCAGCAGCAGCGCCCAGGCTGTTGCCGTCCCTGCTGGCGCTTGCCCTGCACAGCGCCGTCGATTTTGACTGGAGCTACGGCCTCATGTGGCTGCTGCTGTTCCTGCTGCCAGCGCTTGCCCGGGCCGAGAAGCTTCACAGCGTTGTCGCAGGCGAACCGCCACAGCTCCCCGCATCCGCTGAACCGCCACCCGTTCCTGGCGGACCGGGAAGGCCTGCTGCGGCGGCCGCACTGCTTTTCAGTGTGGCGCTGGCACTTTTCATCCTTTCCTTCCAAGCGATGAAAGGGGAAACACTATATAAGCAGGCGGCTGGCACCTCGCAGAATAGAGAGAGAATTGTTCTACTGCGGCAATCCCTGCAGTGGAATCCTCGTGATCCCATGACAGCTGCCGCTTTATCCCGCATGCTTCCAGGGAACCAGGGTCGTGACCTGATTTTGAAGAGTCTGAAGTACTCCCCAGAGAATGCTGCTTTGAAGTGGGAGCTGGCAAAACGGGCTTTGGAAGGGGAGCATCCGGGAACGGCAATGTACTGGGTGCGAAGAGGCCAGCAACTTGATGTTTTTAATGCGGCCAAACGCATAGAAGCGGCAGAAGGAATGCTGGACATGAGTGTACGCAGACTCCGGGAGGGGGACTGGACAAGCGCGCGCCAGAGTGCGGAAGCCGGTTTGGAGCTGCTGCGGCAGTACCGTCTGTTGGGGGAACGGGAGAGTGGGAAGGGAATTCAACACAATGACCGCCGTTTTGGCAATGTACAAGAAGCCGAAGGCTTAGGCCTTCGGCTGAAGGGAGTACGTTCTGAAGCCTGGCATTTGGAGATGGCAATCCGTTTGTAAGCGGGCAGACGCGTTGCCTGAACCAAAGTCTTAATCTTGTGAAATCATGCCGTTACCCAATTCCTTCCTTATCAGGGACGGCAGCACAGCGTGGGTTGCTTTATTCTAAGAAGTTGTATCTCCTGTTCTTAAGCTCTACTGCGGGGAGAGATCAGCCACGAATACGCCAAAGGCAGTAAGATGGCAATCACCAGTGCTGCAATAATCATACTCATAGACAAGTTTTTGGGTAAAAATGCTCCCAGCACGATCAGCAGACCGCCGATCATCCACATTCTACCGGAGAAACGGTGTGTCTTCCGCCATACCTCCGGGCTGGCCAGCGTCCAGGCTGTGCGGATGCCTGTGAAATAGTTGTCCCGGATCTGGGGCATAAAGTTGCCGACTACAACAAACAGCAAGCCCAGAACGACCATAGCAATTTTTCCGGCAGGAATGCTTTGATCCAGACCATAAGAGACGTTCAGAATGAGCATGGCATCGAACACAGCTGCGATCACTAGACGAATCATTTTGTAGGCAGTTTGAAATTTACTGTAATTCTCTTTCTTTGGATCAATATTGCGGATGAACTGCATCGCGAACGGGAAAACCAGCCCCATAAAGCCCGTCAAGGCGATAATGGAACCTTTGCTCCAGTACGAGTTAACCTCACCGCTGATGCTGAAATGGGCAGGGAGCTGGTCGGGCAGCCTGCTGTAATTGACCAGTGCATAACCCAGTGAGAGAACACCTAGAATCACAATCATCGTGTCCTGCCATTTCCATTTGAAATCCTTCATCATCAATCAACCTCCTTGTTTTTCTCTTTACTCTGCTTTGGCTTGGGTTCTGTACTGCTTGGCGTTTCACTCTCTTTTCCCGTACCCGTAAACTCAAGGAACCAGCCGAGCACCTCTTCCAGCACAGTCGTATCGAGCGAATACAGAATAAATTGCCCCTGACGTTCGTCCTGTACCAGTCCCGCATGTTTCAGGGCATTAAGATGATGTGAGATACTGGGCTTTGACATGTTAAAATAATCGGCGATCTCCCCGGCAGTACGATCCTTTTCCCTAAGCAGCCGTAGAATCTGTCTCCGGGTTGGGTCAGCCAGCGCTTTGAAGGATTCGTTCATCATTCACCTGGCCTTTCGATATTTAAATAATTATCTAAATATATAATATTTCTTTTAGGATTGAAATGTCAATGGGCATTTTCATACCGGAGCTGCAACATTGATTTCTTCTTGAAATATAAGGATTTATATGTTTCACGCTATAAATCATCCTTCTATTTCTCGCTGAAACGGATTCCGTCCCTAAAAAGGACGGCGAAGCCGTTTTCACTTGCCAGAAAGGTTTTCAGTTTCCCTTAAGTAGAAGTCGTAAGCCCGCATATGCTAGAATAGGCTAGGAGAAGCTGGGTACATAGAGTGGAATCGCTAAAAATCTATAGAACGTAAAGCGAATTCCGCGAAAAAAACGGGAGGAGGAGCTGCATTTGCATGTTATTTCTGATCTGATCTCGCAGTTATTTGAATGGATTCAGAGTCTTGGGTATTTCGGGATTATGATCGGACTTATGATTGAGGTTATCCCAAGTGAAATTGTACTGGCCTATGGCGGTTATCTGGTCTCGCAAGGAGAGATTAATTATTTCGGCGCGGTGCTCTTCGGTACGGTAGGCGGAGTTGTGGCCCAGATATTTGTATACTGGATTGGCCGTTATGGCGGCAGACCCGTTCTGGAGAAATACGGGAAGTACATTTTTATCAAGAAAAAGCATATTGATCATTCCGAGGAATGGTTCAATAAGTATGGCACCGGTGTTATCTTCACGGCCAGGTTCATTCCGGTTGTGCGCCATGCCATATCCGTTCCAGCCGGGATCTCGCGCATGCCGCTGGCCAAGTTCACCTTGTTGACCACGCTTGCCGTAATTCCATGGAGTGCGCTGTTTGTCTATTTGGGTTATACGCTTGGCGACAGATGGAAAACAATTGATGAAGTAGCTGCCAAATATACGAACGAGCTTATTCTTGCGGCCCTTGCTGTCATTGTTATATACTTCCTGTTCAAATGGTACAAATCCAAGAAGAAAGGTAGTGCAGTATGAAGCAGAATGTAGCCCCTAAATTCGGTCAAGGCCTTACTCCGCGCCAGTTCGTGGAAGGCATGACGAAGAACCAGCAGGTATTCGAATCATGGTATGAAAAATTCGCCTGGGAAGATGCAGACGACCGGGAGTACTTTGAAAGTTTGAACCACCGGGATGACCTTCGGGTACTGATACTCGCTGCGGATTGGTGTGGAGATGTTGTACGCAATGTGCCGGTCGTGTTCCGTATTCTGGAAACAGCAGGCATCCGAACCGAAGTGCTGATTGTGGAAGAAAATCAGGACGTTATGGATGATTATCTAACCATGGGCGGCAGATCCGTGCCAATCGTGATTTTTGCCGATACAGGCGGTTATGTGCTGGGTCATTGGGGACCCCGTCCAGAGCATGTGCAGTCGCTGATGAGAGCGTTCAAACAAGAGAATCCTGACCGCGAGGCTCCTGACTACGAGAGCAAAATTGCCGAAGTTCGCAAGGCGATGGGCCAAGCCTACGGGGAAGGAACGGAATCGCACGCAGTAATCGCCAAGGAACTGCGTAGCCTGATCTCCGGATTCTAAGAAGCGATGCTTAATATTCGTTCATATAATTTGGGATCACTTCAGACAAATGCTTATTTGCTTACCGGAGCGGACCCCGGACGTGGCATTATTATTGACCCCGGTGCCAATCCGGCAGCCCTTCTGCGGGCTGCTGAAGGAATGGAGATTGAGGCTGTTCTGCTCACCCATGCCCACTTTGATCATATCGCCGGGCTTGATGAGATCCGCAAAGCCAAGAAATGTCCCGTGTACCTGCATCCTATGGAGAGTGAGTGGCTGGGCAGTCCCAAGCTGAACGGCTCCCTCATGTGGCCGGATGTCACACCACCCATTAGCACAGAACCTGCCGAGTATGATCTGGCAGAGGGGCAGGTACTTACGCTTCTGGGGCTTACTTTCCGTGTCATGCATACGCCTGGTCATTCTCCGGGCAGCGTCAGCTTCCTCTGCGGAAATGATCTTTTTTCCGGAGACGTACTCTTTAAGCTGGGAGTAGGACGTACCGATTTGCCTGGAGGCCGGGAACGTGATCTTATTGATTCCATCCGGGGGAAATTATACCGGCTGGATGAGGAAGTCAGAGTATTTCCCGGCCATGGGCCACGGACAACGATCGGTTTTGAGCGGCTCCGTAATCCTTATGTCCCCATGTAGTGTTCTGCCTCGCGCCCAATCGACAATAAGCGGGAAAATACTGATGGACAAGAGACTACAAAGTTGCTACAATAATGTTAATTAAATGTAACATTTAACCTCGCGAAGCACGCAGACTGTGGAATAATCCCGGTTTGCGTTCTTTTTTTGTCTATTTTTAAGGGGAAAGGGTGCTAGGGGACGGGATCATGAAAAAAATTGAACAGAAAGTACACACCGGGGAAGAATATCCGGTACCAGTATCTATTACGGAAGAGCAGGAGAAGCGGGAATGTCTCTTCTGGAGCTTCCCGCACGGTAAGGGTGCGGTTCAGCCCTGGCGGCGTAGATTGTGGGAGCTGCAAAATAATTCAGATGGCGAATGAACGATTCACTTTACATATTCGTATTACATAGGAATGAACGTTTACAGATGGAGGAGCAGATGAGCGACGGGACGCACGATAGGATCATCAGAGCGCAGCAAGGCGATGCTTCCGCGCTGGCTGTGCTACTGCGGGATCATTATGCCTTTCTCTACAAATATCTGATCAAGGCAACCATGGACCCCTCGCTTGCGGAAGAGCTTGCCCAGGATACCATGGTCCGATGCATGGAGAAGATTGCTGCCTATAACGGAGCTTCTTCTTTTTCCTCATGGCTGATTACCATTGCTACCCGTCTGTATATCGACAGGAAGCGCCGCTGGAAGCTGGAGATGCAATGGAAACGGCAGGAAGAGGGAGTAAGGTCCATCCGCTGGCGTTTTGAGAGCCGGAATATGGAGTGGAGTGAGGTCCTTGATGCACTCTCACGCCTGACCTCCGCTCAGCGCATGGCAGTACTGCTCAAGCATTATTACGGTTATGGGTATGAAGAGATTGCTGAGATTTTGCAGATCCCTTCCGGCACTGCCAAATCTCGGGTAGCATCAGGGCTAAATCAACTGCGGAAGGAGCTTAGTGAGGATGAAGAAGGAGAATAATGAAGAATTACTTCGGATGCTATCGTCAGACCTTGCTCGGCTTGACGCACAGTTCGATGATATATCGCCACCATCCTTGCCCGGACTGGAGCAGCTAATCGCTGATGAAGCTCTCCGCAGGCAACGCCAGAGCCGCAGAGAGTTTCAGAGATTTTTGCTAGTAGGGCTGTTCTTGGTGAGCGTTGTCCTGTTTAGCTTGGGGTTTGCACCAGTAACGTACTGGATCCTTCAGGCGGCATTTCCGGTTGCCGCGCTTGGGGGCTTGGCGGTTATGCGGTTTAGGCTTCGGCGGGAGGACACAAAAGAGTGAATGAACTGCAGGAAGTGCCTTATTGGTTGTGGGGTTGTCTGGCTGTGGCACTGCTGCTCCAGGGCACCTTGCTCTTTAGGAATGCACAGAAGCGTGGCCGAGGCAAAGTGGCCTGGTTCTGGGGCTTATGGGGGTTAACCGGAATTCCTACACCGCTCATTTGTTATCTGTTGTTTGTGGTCTATTTTGACTGGAGAAAAGCAAATAGGAAGCCTTGATCAGCCGGACTGTGGTTCCGGAGAAGAATTTAAGGGGTGGGTGTACTCATGGATGAAATCAAATGGGGTTTAATTTGGCCGCTGCTTGTACTGCAGGCAGTGTTGGCCATAATCGGCTTAATTTCTTTGGCTAAGGCAGAACGGACACGGGGACCTAAGTGGCTGTGGGTTATAATATTGATTTTTGGCAATCTCCTGGGCAGCGTGGCCTATTTTACGATAGGAAGGAAAGAAAGCTGATGCCGCTGCTACAAGTTGCAAATTTACGCAAAGTCTATGGAGAGCATACCTCAGTGGACGGAATCTCTTTTGATATTGAAGCAGGGAAATGTGTAGCTTTACTAGGCCCCAACGGTGCAGGAAAGACCACCACCCTGCGTATGCTGGCCGGTCTGTTGCAGCCAAGCTCAGGGTTGATTTCTTTTGATGGCGGCAGCGGTGTGGATTACCGCAGTCTGCTGGGTTATTTGCCGCAATCTCCGGCATTTTACAGCTGGATGAGCGGGCAGGAGTATGTTGTTTTTGCTGCGAAACTTTGCGGTATCTCTTCTAGCGAAGCCGGGAGACTTGCGGCGGATGCGCTGGAACACGTAGGTTTGAAGGACGTATCCCGCCGCAAGATCGCGGGATATTCCGGTGGGATGAAGCAGCGGCTTGGTCTTGCCCAGGCGTTGGTTCACCGTCCCCGGCTGCTGCTTCTGGATGAACCGGTTTCTGCCCTTGATCCTATTGGACGCCGGGAAGTTATGGAGCTGCTGCGGGGGATCCGGGAGGAGACCACCATTATTTTTTCTACCCACGTCCTGCATGACGCCGAAGAAATATGTGACGATATTATCCTGATGAATCATGGTTTAATAGCAGAGCAGGGAACGCTATCCCGGCTGCGCTCACAATACAGCCTGCCTGTGATTCGCTTGAGTACGGGAATGGATGAGAAGGCACTGGGGTGGCTGCAAGATCTTGCACACAGATCCTTTGTTGAGCAGTCCGTGATCTACTCCGGGTCTGCTACCCTGAATGTCAGTGATATGGAACTGGCACGCCGGACTATTCTTCAGGAAGCCGCAAGCCTGGACATTTCATTGCTTCAATTCGAAGCAGGCTCTTCCACCCTTGAGGACTTGTTCATGAAGGTGGTGGGGGCATGAGGAAGGTATGGACGCTATACCATAAAGAAATGTTGGAGGCCCTGCGCAGCTATAAACTGATTTGGGTCCCGGTAGTATTTATGATTCTTGGTATTATGCAGCCGCTCACAACCTATTACATGCCTGAGATCCTCAAAGCATCCGGGAATGTGCCGCCTGGAATGCTGGAGGGCTATGAGATGCCGGGAGCGGCTATGGTAATGGCACAGACACTTGGTCAATATGGTACCATCGGTATGCTGATACTCGTGCTGGGCGTAATGAACAGTCTGGCAGGTGAACGGAGCGGAGGGACTATAGAGATGCTGATGGTCAAGCCGGTGGCCCCCGCAGCTATCGTCTCGGCCAAGTGGGCTGCCCAACTGACTACTCTTATTGTTGCTCTTGGACTGGGCGTAGCAGGAGCGGCCTATTATACAGAGCAGTTGATGGGTCCTCTTTCCTGGGGCAGGTTATGTGCAGGAGCCGGGTTATACGGGCTGTGGCTGCTGTGCGCTGTTTCGCTGACGCTGATGTTCAGCGCGTGGCTGCGCGGACCAGCGGCTGCGTTTCTGGGCTTGGGGTCTGCAGCGGCGATGTCGCTGGCCCATAGCCTGCTGCCATCGCAGCTAGGTTGGACACCCGCGGCGCTAACTGCCCAGTCTGCTGCAATCATTACAGAAGGAAGAGGCGGTACCTGGGGGCCTGCGTGTTCTGCAGGTGTTCTGATCGTAGTATGCCTTGCCGCCGCATCCCTCCTGATTCGCAGGAATAAACTACCGGATTGATAATAGCATGCGAAATTTGACGAATTTAATCGGTTTCTAGAATGTTATCTGCAAAAAAACAGCTGAACCCGCTTGCTGGTGCTGGACAGCTCTATCTTTTTTTAGTAGACTGTTGGAACAAGTAAGAGTTATGAAAGATTCCAGGTCAGGAGGTAGGGCGATGCTGCGTTTAGGTGAGAAGATTGTCATTGTCGCGGACGCTTTCGAGCAGAGTCTTCCTATCGGAGACTATGGCTACCTGATTGCTTATGACCGTAATCCTGACAATGCGTTTGATTACGTCATCCGTGTTCCGCAGGCCAACAGAAATTTCTATGTTACAGCTGAGGATGTCGAAGCGGAAGAGCAGTTGCTGGCAGCTCAGGCTGAAAGTGCAACGCATGAAGCATTGATAGACTATGCTTTGTCCACGCACAACGAGAAGCTGTTTCATCATTTGATGAATGGCGAAGAAGTGGAAGCAGTAGAGACAGAGACAACCACTAAGGAAAGCCTGTCCCAGGCGGATTTCATCAAACAGGTGAATCTTCGCGCTTGGATTTAAGGAAAACCGGCGAAAGCCGGTTTTTTTGTATTTCGTGTTTAATTTTTTGATATATAGAGCATCGCTGCTTCGGAAGTATACGCTCTTCTTACAGAGACCGGCGAGGCCGTTTCTACTTGTTACACAATAACAGTTCATATATTCAGCAATATGTATCAAATTCTCTCCCTTTTTTAGAACAGTTTGCTCCTTATCCCGTCCGTAGCAGCTATGCTACGCTTACAGCGAACGGACACCACTACGGGTGAAGCCTGCTTTCAGCAGTGGGCGGGGACCGACAGACTGCCAGGGGGAGATAAACAAATGAAAGCTTTCAGGAGCGCACTTTGTGTGCTGTTATGTATGTTGATGATTGTTAGTATCGCCGGTTGTAAAGGTGAAAAGGCTGGAGAACAGGTGATTCCTGCGGCTTCTGCACAGCAGGAGGACGGTACAACAGCGGCCGCAAAGACAGAAGGAAAGGCTGATCAGGTGGCCACAGGAAACGCAGCAGTAGTTACATACAAGCCGGGAACCTATACCGGATCAGCTAAGGGCCATAACGGATTGATAACGGTAGAGACAGTATTCAGTGAAACTGCTATTGTCTCGGTGAAGGTTACGGAGAGCTCGGAAACGGCAGGGGTTGGTGATGCCGCAAATGAGAAAATTCCCCAGCGGATTGTTGATAACCAATCTTTGGCTGTCGATGCTGTTTCGGGTGCGTCGCTAGCGAGCAAAGCCATTATTGAGGCAGTGCAGGACTGTGTCAAGCAGGCGGGTGCCGATCCGGCAGTGCTGCTGGTGAAGCAGGAGAAGAAGGGTGGCGAGGTGCAGAACATGGCCTTCGACGTTGTGGTGGTTGGTGCTGGAGCTTCGGGAACTGCCGCGGCGTTAGCCGCAGCAGAAGCAGGTAGTAGTGTGCTGCTGTTGGAGAAGACTTCGGTACCGGCCGGTGCAGGCACAATGGCTGGGGGAATGTTCACTACGGGCAGTAAGCTGCAGCAAGCGGAAAATCTGCCGGATTGTTCGCAGTGGCTGTATGACCAATATATGGAGACGAGCAATTATAAGGCCAACAGCCGTCTGGTCCGTGAAGTGATCAGCAAATCAGGCAGCACGGTAGACTGGCTCATGGAGAACGGTGCTAAATTTACGCTGATTGATCCGGGTGTAGGTGGACAGCCGGTGCATAAGGGTGACCCTAAGGCATTCGTCGGCTACGTGGACGGCGGTTCGGCAGCGATCGGTGCCCTGCATAAGTCGATTGAGAAAAAGGGCGGGAAGATTCTATTCGATACAAAAGGCGAATCGCTGATTATTGACGATAAAGGTGCTGTAATCGGTGTGAATGCTACACAAACGGATGGCACCAAGCTGGTGATTTCCGCTAAGTCCGTTGTGCTGGCTACCGGCGGTTATGCCGCCAATGCCAAGATGATGAAGCAGTATCTGGGCGACAAAGCGCCACTTGGCTCCATTGCCTCAGCTACGGGGGATGGAATCAACATGGCCTGGAAAGCCGGGGCGGCTGAACTGGGTACAGATGTCGGGCAGTTCTTTTTCCTGAACGGTACAGAGAAGGGACTGGCCATGAAGCATGCTTCCGATATATGGACAGTGGGAAGTTATCCGTTTCTCTGGGTAAATAACAACGGTGAGCGTTTTACAAACGAAGAGGTGATCTTTGAGTATGCTGCGGCAGGGAACGCGCTGTATGAACAGCCGGGCGGAGCGGCCTGGATCGTTTTTGACCAGGGGACTGTTGATCAGATCAAGCAGAAGGGCTTTGTGTCTATTGCTGACATTTACGGCACCTGGAAGAATGATCCGCAGGCCTTCAAAGAATTTAATGAGCCGGTCAATACGGTAGCGCTGAACAAGTTCCAGGAGACACCTTATGACCTGACTCCTTTTTTGGAGGAAGGAATTGCAGCCGGGGCTGTGGTCAAAGGCGAGACCTTTGGTGAGCTTGGAGAGAAGGCGGGCATGAGCAAGACTGTCTTCGAGTCTACGGCCAAACGATACGCGCAAATGGCCAACGCTGGCAAAGACAGCGATTTTTACAAAGATCCCAAGTATTTAAGCAAGCTGGATAAAGGGCCTTACTATGCAGTTAATATCATGACACGTACACTAACGACTCTTGGCGGAGTCAAGGTCAACCAGAATATCCAGGCGGTTGATGACAATGAGAAGGTGATTCCGGGTCTGTGGGTAGCCGGAAGCGATGCGGGAGGCGTGTACTCCAGCAGCTATGTGATGTTTGAAGGTGGAACCTTGGGCTTTGCCTACATTTCGGGACGGATGGCCGGCGAGAATGCTTCCGGTTACGCCGCAAGTATTCAATAACTTAGTTACAATAAGGGGCTATACATGCCCCTGCCAGAATCGGGACGCACCTTGTCCCGGTTTTTTGGCATATCTGTCCCCGTTCTTCCAGTCTCCTGCTAACTCCAACATTTTAAAAGACATGCCCAGATGCAGCCCAAGCTCAGCGTCTCCTAATTGAATGTCGGCAATTTCCTGGATTTTTTTGATCCGGTATACCAGCGTGCTGCGCTGGATATGAAGAGCTTGTGCAGTCTTGGATTGATTGCAGACATTCTGCAAATAGCAGTACAGCGTTGTGGTGAAGCATGTATTGTACTGGCTGTCATATTCCAGCAGCACAGCCAGCGCCGGATGGCAGTGTGTTCGCAGCTTCTCTACGGATGTTGAGAGCTCTAGCAGGTCGTAGAGCACATATTTCTCATAGAAATAGAGGACTTCTCCTTTGTGAAGTGTAGAGCCGAGCTTCAGTGCCTTCCGCGCCTGCTGATAGTGTGGGCGGACTTCCGAAAGACAGTTGAAGCGTTGGCTGATGCCGCATTGCAGACTGTGGGCCAATAGGAGTGTCTGCAGATCCTGCAGATCTTCCGGCAGCAAACGTCTGCTGCTGCATCGCGTTGCTGCGGCGATAATGCAGCCTTTATAGATGAGTGTTATGGCTCCGGGCAGAATTTCCTCCAGCTTTTTGCTGAGAAATTGCAGCATGGTATTCTCCCGTTCGTAGTCCCGGATGGAGATGACAAGCATATAGCAGCCACTAGCCTTAGAGGTAGCCGAGGACAGGCGGCTCAATTCCGGAATAGGGTTCGGCAGAGAATCCTTCTCCAGAAGATGATACAGCAGATACTCGTCATATTTCCCGCTGGCATTGCTCAGGAAGCTGTCCTTCTGCATTTCCAGGCTGACCATTTTGCAGAGAACGGCGACAAGCTCATAATCAAATTCATGGAACGGGCGCTCGTATTCGAACACGGAGATAAAAGCTGCCAGCTGGCCGTTGATCCGAATGTTGGAAATCATATAGGCGTAGTTATCGATCTCATGTTCAATGATCAACTGCGGGTAGTCGTTTAGGTTGACCATTTCGAACCGTCGTTTGTTTCGGTACACGTCGTAGCAGGAACTGAACCCGCCTTTGCCGTCATAGGTTGCAAGAAATTCCGCAACGGGTGCATCCTGCTTCAATTGGCGAGGTGTTGCAATAAGAGTGAAGGACATATCGCATAAGGCAAAGGGGTTCTCCAGCATCCCATAGGCTTCATCGAGAAGCTTCTGCAAGTCGCAGCCCTGCAATAACATATTGTGTAATTTTTCACAATTAGTATTAAACCTCCGCCAGGCATACAGCAGATCTCTAAGCTCGTGATATACGGCTGCACCGCAGGCGGCATTCCGCAGCAGGATGAGGTTCTTGGCAACAGGCAGGTCGGAACAGCGGTTCAGCGCGTCATTGGCTGCGGCTGCACAGGGTGCGGCATACAGAATATTGATGCAGTCGCTGTCTAAGAGCAGCCCAAGACTCTCTTCGGAGCTGGTGATATAAAGAACTCCGGGATCCAGTAAAGTCAGGCGTTCCGTGTTCAGTTCCACCCCATATATAACGGTACAATCCTGACGGGATACTAGCAATTCAGTGTCATATTGTTCCAGCCTGGAGGAAATGGAGCATAGAGTTATTTGCATCGGAGATCATCCTTTTCACTGTTTTGGCAAGCCGAAGCTATTTCTGATCGCTCCAGTTTAACATGCTGCATAAGCGGTGAATTAGGAGGAAGCGCACAAGCACATTGAATTGTAGAGGCTTCTACAATATAATTAACACGTTATCCGGGCGCTTTAGCCCTTTAAACAGGAGGGATATTTCTAATGAGCATTACCATCAAAGATGTGCAGCATGTGGCCAAGCTGGCCCGCCTGCAATTAAGCCCGGAAGAAGAGGCAACCTTTACTGAACAGATGAATGCGATTTTACAATATGCTGAGAAACTGAATGAGCTTGACACAGAAAATGTAAAGCCGACAACCCATGTATTGCAAGTTAGCAATGTGATGCGTGACGATGTGGTGAAGGAGAGCCTGTCTCAAGAGGAAGCGCTGCTTAATGCACCGGAAGCTGAAGACGGACATTTCAAAGTTCCCGCAGTTCTGGAATAACTATAGAGAAAGGAGGAAGAATGTTGAGCCTGTTTCAATATCGATTACCTGAATTACATAACATGCTGCACAGCAAAGAGATTTCAGTTAGTGAACTGACCGAACAATCACTGGCTGCCATCGCTGAGCGTGATGGGAAGGTGCATGCATTTTTGACTTTAAATGAAGAGGGGGCACGCGCTTCGGCGCGGACGCTTGATGACAAGCTGGCTTCTGGAGCAGCCCGCGGACTGCTGTTTGGCCTTCCAGCTGGAATTAAGGATAATATTGTTACCAAAGGGCTACGCACAACATGTGCCAGTCAATTCCTCTCCAATTTCCAGCCGATTTATGACGCCACTGTTGTTTCCAAGCTGCGTCAGGCTGATGCTGTTACGATCGGGAAGCTGAATATGGACGAGTTCGCCATGGGCGGCTCCAATGAAAACTCTTCTTTCGGCCCGGTTCGTAACCCCTGGGATTTGGAGCGTGTACCCGGCGGCTCCAGTGGCGGATCTGCAGCAGCGGTGGCTGCCGGAGAAGTATTGTTTGCTCTGGGCTCCGATACCGGCGGCTCCATACGCCAACCCGCTTCGTATTGCGGAGTAGTCGGCCTTAAGCCTACTTACGGTCTAGTGTCACGATATGGTCTGGTAGCATTTGCGTCATCACTGGACCAGATCGGCCCGATCACACGAAATGTGGAAGACTCTGCTTATGTGCTTCAGGCCATTGCCGGCTATGACGCTCAGGACTCCACCTCGGCCAAAGTTGATATTCCTGACTATCTCAGCTCCCTCACAGGCGATATCTCGGGACTGCGGATCGCTGTGCCGAAGGAATATATCGGTGAAGGTGTAGATGCTTCTATCCGCGAGAAGGTACTGTCCGCACTGAAAGTGCTGGAAGACCTTGGCGCAGTGTGGGAAGAGGTCTCTCTGCCGCATACCGAATATGCGGTGGCAGCCTATTATCTTCTTGCTTCTTCTGAAGCTTCCTCCAATCTGGCCCGCTTTGACGGCGTGCGTTACGGTGCACGAGTGGATGATGGAGGAGGTCTGCTTGATCTGTACCACAACTCCCGTAGCCAAGGCTTTGGAGCAGAGGTTAAGCGCCGGATTATGCTTGGTACCTATGCACTCAGCTCAGGCTATTATGACGCTTATTATTTGAAGGCGCAGAAGGTGCGTACATTGATTAAACAGGACTTTGACGAAGTCTTTAAAAAGTATGATGTAGTCATTGGACCAACTGCGCCAACCACCGCCTTCAAGCTGGGCTCGCAGACGGAAGATCCGCTGACTATGTATCTGAATGATATTTTGACTATTCCGGTTAGTCTGGCTGGCATTCCTGCCGTCAGCATTCCCTGTGGATTTGCCGAGGGACTTCCTGTAGGCCTGCAAATTATCGGTAAAGAATTTGATGAGAGTACAGTTCTGCGCGTCGCGCATGCTTTTGAACAAAATACAGATTACCACAGAGAGTGTCCGCAGCTGTAAGTGCAGTCTTTGAAGCCAGGACTTCAGAAGCAGGTATTGCATGAAGATACTCACTGGAGTATAGGCTCACAAAACATTTAAGGGAATGAGAATAGATATGGCTAAATACGAAACAGTCATCGGACTGGAAGTTCACGTGGAGCTTCATACCAAGTCCAAAATCTTCTGCGGCTGCTCCACAGAATTCGGAGCTCCGCCCAATACACATACCTGCCCTGTCTGTCTGGGACATCCCGGTGTTCTGCCGGTACTGAACCGTCAGGCGGTGGAGTATGCCATGAAAGCAGCGATGGCACTGAACTGTACGATTGGTGACGTCAGCAAATTTGACCGCAAAAACTACTTCTATCCCGATTCACCCAAGGCTTACCAAATTTCGCAGTATGACCAGCCTATAGGCCTGAACGGCTGGATCGATATCGAGGTAAACGGAGAGACCAAGCGGATTGGCATCACCCGTCTGCACCTGGAAGAGGACGCAGGTAAGCTGACCCACGTTGATGGCGGTTTTGCTTCATTGGTTGACTTCAACCGTGTGGGAACACCTCTGATCGAGATTGTCTCCGAGCCGGATTTGCGCTCACCGGAGGAGGCTCGCGCCTATCTCGAGAAAATACGAGCGATTATGCAGTATTGCGACGTATCCGATGTGAAGATGGAAGAGGGCTCGATGCGCTGTGATGCTAACATCAGCCTGCGGCCGGAAGGCCAGGCGGAATTTGGCATCCGCGCAGAGCTTAAGAATATGAACTCCTTCCGCGGTGTGCTCCGGGGTCTGGAGTATGAACAATTCCGTCAGGGAGAGATTCTGGACGACGGTGGTATTGTGATTCAGGAGACCCGCCGCTGGGACGAAGCTCAGGGCAAGACTTTGTCCATGCGTGGCAAGGAAGAGGCTCATGATTACCGCTACTTCCCGGACCCTGACCTGATTGTGCTGCATATTGATGATGCCTGGAAAGAGTCGATTCGGGCCACCATTCCGGAACTGCCGGATGCACGGCAGAGCCGTTACACCGATCAATATGGCCTTACAGCCTACGATGCGGGTGTCCTGACTTCCTCCAAGCCACTGGCTGATTTCTTCGAAGGCAGTCTTGCCTTTACTAAGGATGCCAAAGCGGTTGCCAACTGGATGATGGGTGATTTACTGGCCTACTTGAACGGTGGCGGTTTGGAATTGTCCCAAGTGAAAATTACACCGCAAGGACTGGGTGAAATGATCGGTCTGATCTCAGGTGGAACCATCAGCAGCAAAATTGCTAAGACCGTCTTCAAAGAAATGCTAGAGAGCGGCAAGCTTCCAGCGGCAATCGTTGAAGAGAAGGGTCTCGTTCAAATCAGCGATGAGGGAGCGATCAAGCAGATCGTTGAAGCGGTTGTAGCTGCCAATCCCCAATCCGTTGAGGATTATAAGGCGGGCAAACAAAAGGCGATTGGTTTCCTTGTGGGACAGGTTATGAAAGAAAGCAAAGGAAAAGCGAATCCGGGACTCGTAAACACGCTGCTCGCAGAAGTATTGAACAGCTGAGTTTACCCGCTTTCGGGGTAATATACATTTGAAGCATAAGCGCTAGGGCTTGTCGGCAACGGCAGGCCTTTCGCGGCATATAAGGGGAATGTGCGGATGAACAAAATAATGAAGCTAGATCTGCAGAACGGGGGTACGCTCAGTGAGCTGTGGAGCCTTCAACACAAGGCTTACAGGCTGGAAGCAGAGATTATAGGGTTCCATGAAATCCCGCCGCTCATGGAGACCAGAGACATGCTGAGCCGCTCAGAAGAACTTTTCTATGGCAGTTTCGATGATCATGGGGATTTAATGGGGGCTGTTGCCGTTCTTGAAGAATCGCCGGGCAAGCTGACAGTGACCCGAATGATGGTGAATCCCGATTTTTTTCGTCAGGGGGTTGCGGGTAAGCTTTTGGAATATATTTTTGATTTATACCAGGACATGGAGCAATTTATCGTATCTACAGGCAAGCTTAATGTTCCTGCTGTTACACTGTATACCAAACATGGTTTTATTCCAGCCGGAGTAGAAGAAGTGGCTCCTGGCGTAGAATTAATCGAATTTCACCGGAACGGCCGGCTTTGATGAACAAGAACCACAGTCCCGATGACAGGAGGAGTCCCAAAATGAGTCCCGAGCACAATGATTCTACTATGCTTCCCATCAAGGAGGAAGGGGAGTATGGTTCTGCCGCGCAGGCAGGAGACGACGTACAGGAACAGACATCGCCTTTGATTCCTCCGCGCCTGAAGCGCCGTCCCCGCCGCAAACGCAAATTCATTGCCGGACTTTTGGCAGCGCTAATCCCGGGCACTGGACATATCTACTTCGGGCTGCTTCGTAAAGGCATTTCTTTTATTTTCATTATTCTGCTGGATATTGCTGCACTGCTCTACTTCTCATCGATCGGCATGCAGATTAATGTTCCACTGCTGATTCTGCTGGCTTTGATGATTCCGGTACTGTATTTCTACAATGTGTTTGATGTGCTGCAGTCGGCAGACCGTCTTTTGCGGTTGCCCGGAGAGCTGGACCCTGAATTGTCCCCTCTCCCGGAAACGAACAGAAAACGGCACCGTCTCGTCAGTGAACCGGGGATTTCGTTTGGGCTGATGCTGCTGCTAGGGGGGGCACTACTCTTTCTTTTCCGGCAAAAACCATCCTGGCTGCAATATTTTATTGAGCATTCTGCTGGTGTAACAATTGCAGCGCTGCTAACATTTTGTGGGATAGGGTTAGCCATCCGGGAGATCACCAAAGGGCTGTCCTGGCAGAACGGCAATGAATTGCGCAGCAGGCGGGTGGGCAGGTACACCGCTTCTATATTGCTGGTATCGGTTGGGATTTTGTTGTTCCTGGACTGGAGAAACGGAACCGATAATATGCTGTTCTTATTGAAATGGTGGCCGATCATAGCGGTACTTTGGGGGATGGAGTATCTGCTCATTTACTTCTCCGCACGGCGCCATGGACAGGGGAGGAAGCGATCCCGTTCAAGAATGGATTTGCGCGGACTGCTATCCGCTGTAGCGCTCGCAGCCTGTGTATTTATGGTCTCAGAACAGGAACATTATTTGCATCTATGGAATAAGGTGAGTCTTAATTTGACCGCTGCAGCTGTGGATTACGGCGAAGCCAAGGGAAGCAAGTTCCAAAAAGCTCCATTCGTGATTCCAGTTGAACTAAGCACTTCCAAAATCACAGTGGATGGCATCAACGGGGATATCCTCATTCATCGCGCACCTGTCGAGGATATCGAAATTGGAGCTACCGTTTGGGTGGATCAACTGGAAGGGGCAGTCGCAGAGGCTATCTCAGAACAGTCCTTTGTAGAAGTAACTGAAGGTTCCAACATCAAGATCACCCCCAAGGGCAAGGCGTATGGAGATTCCGGCAAACGTCAGCCTCGGATGGACCTTGATATCTCGTTGCCTGAAGACCGCCGGTTTAACCTGGAAGTGCGGACGATGAATGGTGGCATTACCTTGCAGAATGTGGAGGCCATAGAGAACATTAATCTGGAGACTGGGAATGGGGAATTGATTCTCCACCGCATTTTTGGCAATGTCAAAGGAAAGACGCTAAATGGTGCGGTTCGTGCCAGAACGGTTCAGGGCACAGTAGATTTGGCAACAAGCGGCGGGGATATGGCAGCCTGGGATGTAATGGGTTCGCTCAAGCTTTCGACTGCTGTCGGCAATATATCGGCAATGGGAAGCAGAGATGAGGTGGACCTGTCCAGCAAGAACGGAAACATGGAGATTAATGGGGCCAGATCGAAGCTGCATGCTGAGTCTCTCAATGGCAAAATCGATGTGCGCTCTTCCGACCTCGGGGGCAACTGGGATATCTATAGCGCTGTGGGGGATATTGATCTGTACCTGCCTATGTCAGGAAATTACACCATGGATGGCTCCAGCGGCTATGGAGACATCATTTCGAATATACCAGAGCTGACCATCGACAAAAAAAACATCTCCGGAGAAGTAGGCACGGGTGAGTTTAAACTGCATGTCGAAGGAAACAGCAACCTAAATGTGAGGAAATATTGAATTAAGTAATTTTTATTATATAATAATGAATATAATATACAGACTGCGTTGACAACATTGAAAGTCCAGTCTTACAATTACTTTAAAGTTATTATTATGTTCTTTACTAAAGGCGGTGGCATTGATGGGTAGTGGCGTACAACATGCATTGGAACAATTGAAGACAACCGGTGTCCGTATTACGCCCCAGCGTCATGCGATTCTTTCGTATTTGATGGAAGCAATGAATCATCCAACGGCGGATGATATTTACCGCGCGCTTGAGCCGCAGTTTCCGAGCATGAGTGTAGCAACGGTTTACAATAACCTCAAGATGTTTATGGAAGCAGGTATGGTCCGCGAGCTAACCTACGGTGATAATTCCAGCCGTTTTGATGCTAATGTGTCTGATCATTATCATGTGATCTGCCAGGAATGCGGCAAGATTGAGGACTTCAGCTATTCATCGCTGCATGAAGTGGAGCTTCGTGCTGAGCAGGCAACAGGGTTCAAAATCCATGGTTTGCGTATGGAGCTATATGGAGTCTGCAAATGCTGTGGCGAGAAAGCACATTAAATCTGCATCGTGTGAATTTCTTTAACGTGAGGAATCCGGTATCGGAATCCTCACGTTTTTTCGAAAATATAAGGATTTATATGTTTCACACTATAAATCATCCTTCGATTTCTCGCTGAAACGGATACTGTCCTTAGCAGGACGGTATCCGTTTCTACTTGATTTACAATGACTTTTTTCATGCGTTCCTATCAGATAAGACCAATCCTTCCAGCAGATTTACGCAACCAAAGAGTCTGAGATAGCGTATACTTAAGATTGGTTCACCGCATTCTAATTCTACTAGTGATCTGGAGGTACATTTTGAATACAAGACAGAGACAAAGACGCGTCAAGAAACGCGGAGGTCTTTTTCGCCGTTTATTAGCCCTTGTCATCATAGCCGCAGCAGCTTATTGGGTAGTTTTCTATGTCTTGCCGAACCGTCTGCACACCGATCCCGATTGGAAAGGTCTGGAACAGCCTGTTTTCGTTAAAGGAGAGCTGACCGACTATTCCGCTTCAGGTACCGGAGATACGCTGCTTTTGCCGCTTCCGCTGCTGCAGAAGTATGTAGATTCATCCATCCGTTATGAAGAAGAGACCAAATCCGTTATTTTATCTACAGACAATGAGCTTTTATATATGCAAGAAAATACAACTGCTGCCAGTCTGAACAACAAACCGCTTCAGCTTCGTCTGGCTCCAGAGGAAAAGAACGGAGTAACCTACCTGCCAGCGGACACGCTTGAAAACTTGTATGGTTTTGAGGTGGAAGAGGACAAGGATACCGGGGCTGTTCTTTTGATGACTGCTGGAGAAACGGTCCCGCTTGGTAAAGTCAAGGGTGAAGAGGGCGGGAAAACAAAAGCTCTGCGCAGTAAGGCGACCGTCCATGCTCCGATTATTGCCGACATGTCCCCTGGAACCGAGGTGAGAATTTGGAAATCGGACAATGAAAAATGGCTGTATGTGCAGATGAGCAGCGGATTCGCGGGCTATGTCAAAGCAAATGATATTATCAAGAATGGGGAGAAGAAAGTCGGTGTGAAACCGGTCACTCCCTCGCGCGCGGAACGCAGCTGGAAAGGCAAACCGGTGAATCTTTTCTGGGAAGCTGTATATGAACGTAAGCCCAACCCGGCCAAATTCGGCGACCTTCCCGGGGTCAATGTTGTCAGTCCTACCTGGTTCGAAATTGTCGATACCAAAGGGAATGTGCGCAGCAAAGCAGACAGCGCCTACGTCCAGTGGGCCCATAAGCAAGGGATAGAGGTTTGGGGGCTACTGACCAACAGCTTTAATGCTGATCTCACCACCCAGGCGTTATCAAGCTATGAGAAGCGGATGAATACGATCGTGCAGATGTTGGAATATGCTGATCTTTACGGTCTGGATGGAATAAATATCGACTTTGAAAATGTCTACACCAAGGACGGAGAGAACGTTACGCAGTTCATGCGGGAGCTGAAGCCGATGGCTCAAGCCAAAAATCTCATTGTTTCTATGGATGTCACTCCAAAATCAAACAGTGAGATGTGGTCGCTCTTTCTGGACCGTAAGGCACTTGGTTCAGTTACAGATTTCCTGATTGTCATGGCTTATGATGAGCATTGGGCGTCCAGTCCTACCGCAGGTTCTGTTGCTTCGCTTCCATGGGTGGAGAAAGCTGTAAGCCGCATCCTTGAGGAGGACGACGTTCCTGCGGAGAAGCTGGTTCTGGGTATTCCTCTGTATACCCGTATTTGGTCGGAAACCAAGGTGGATGGAAAAACCAAGGTTAGTTCCAAAGCTGTCAGCATGAATGCCGTTCAGGAAATCCTTGCCGAAAAGAAGCTGACACCTGTGCTGGATAAGAAATCAGGACAGAATTATGTGGAGTATACGGAGGATGGAATTCTTCGCAAGATATGGATAGAAGACAAGGTGTCGTTAAAAGCGAGGGTTGAACTGGCTCAATCATTTGGGCTGGGTGGCATAGGTTCCTGGAACCGCAGCTTTGCCGTTCCGGAAGCGTGGAAAACGTTGCAGGAGATTAGCGAATAGACAGCATCTATTGTAGACATAGCACAGGGGTTCCCTTAGGGAACCCCTGGTTTTTTATAATAGTATCTGTACTTACTTAAAAGAAGGAGAGGCTAAGGTTGGCCGGATTCATGCAGCAATATGACTCGCTAATGTTTTAACTGCTGCCCTTCAAGTTGCTCCGCAGTGATCGTTGCTTGTGCGGGGTCCATCGTGAGGATGGTATGGCAGAACATACAACGGTCCGTTTTTCCCAGCATTTTAGTCAGCTTGCGGCATTCTGGACATTCTACCTGGACTGCACTCGTTGAAAGCATGCCGGCCCAAAAATAGATCGCCAGACTGGCCATCATGGAGATCAAACCAATGACAAGGCCGATTGCAGCAACAACCTTTCCGGCCGAACCCCAGAATACAATACCCGCTGTTCCCAGGATCATTAGACCCATTCCGAGCATGGTAAGCAGCAGTCCCCAAGTGCGAAAAGCATTGATTTTAGCCGATTTAAATTTCATGAGTATTTGCTCCTAACTGAAATATAGTTCGGTTGTCCAGGAGGAACTGATATGAACATGTAGAATATTAATA